>NZ_JBJPHU010000187.1:0-8160 GCF_052939515.1 Phormidesmis sp. 146-33 | reverse complement strand
CACTGCCTGCAATTCCTCTATTTACGGATAGAGGAGACCAGTCTTCTATATGAAATGGAAAATTGGAGTAAATGACGATCGAATTGTTATTCCAGTTTTTTGTCATCTTGACGTAACTGCTCCTTTAGATGATGCCTACTACTACAGTTGTAGACTTATTATGGTAGATCTTAGGAATACTGCAAGATTTGAGAATGAGCCATTTCGTAATGCGTTCTCAGCAATGATAAGATTTTGGGCTACAACATCTAGCGATCGTTTTTGAGCAAAGCACAGAGAAGCGTTTGGGAGGTTTGGGTCATGCCGCCTGGATGGGTAGCGACCAGCGTAACTTGTCCGTTGCTATCGCGAATCCATCCTTGTGCTTCTACGATCGTTGGCACCGATTGAGGAATTGAGGATTGAGATTGTCCTGTAGCTCGATCGTCCAGCCAAACTCCGTTGCCCATCAATGGCTGTCGCGGGTCTTCGGGTAATCCGCCGTTCCCAGTAATCGAAAACGAATTACCTTCATCCGCTGAACAACCGCTGGCAATCAATCCGCTCGTATCTTGCAGCTCGGTCGGCAAGGTCACTAAGCCTCGACTCGGATCAACATCAGGGGTATTCAGCGCGATCGTCCCACTGATGCCAAATTGAGAACTCGCGGTAATATCACTCAAAGATGTTTCTCTGAAACGAGGCTCAATCCCGAAGATGCCTTGCGTCGTAATGCGAATGTTGCCCCCGCGCCCTGAGAAGGCATTCGCTGTAATATCACTGTTTTCTTGAGGAGCAGCCACAATGAACTTTCCATCAATGGTAATGTTGCCGCCATTCCCTCCTGCCTGAGCCGTTCCAGCCGTAGTGGAGATCAAGCTGTCCCGCCGTAACAGAACGAGATCCTGGACTTGCAATGTGATGTTTCCACCTTGACTCGCAGCAGTTTCAGCGCTGATTGATGATTGATTTCTCAACTCAACTAATTGTGCCCGTACTACGATACTGCCTGCATTTCCTGCGCTGCTGCTGATTGCGCCGATCTGACTCTCATCTTGAACCAGTAGCCTACTCGTATTGATTGTTAAATTGCCTGCGTTCTCAGGGCTTTGAGTATCTGTAAGAATAAATCCTTCTCTGATTAACTCTACAGAGTCAGAGGCATTAATCATCAGATTACCGCCTCTCCCAGATACCGAGAGAAACTGTTCATTTTCAACTACAGGTAGAGCCTGCGTAGATAGAATTCCTCCATCCCGGATGATTAGTCTCTTCGTATTGATGGTTAGATTTCCTGCTTGTCCTGCACTACCCGTAATACTAGACAAGGTGCTAGAGCCACTGGTGTTATTATCTCGACTCGCTATCTCGATGGATTCGGAAGCATCTACGTTCAATTGCCCTCCCGAACCGCTGCCAAAGGTTCCAGCCAGGATCTGCGCTCCATCTCGAACACTCAAATTTCGGGTTGAGATCATCATGTCGCCAGCCTTCCCATCCCCGAGACTCAAAGTCGATAGATTTCCGAATGGGACAACTCCAATCAATTCTAATGACTCAGAAGTGTTCACAGTTACGCTGCCTCCAGGTTTCGCTTCCTGGGTAAAAGCCGCAACCTGAGAACCACCATTCATGAAGACGCGCCTGCCCCAAATCTGAATCGCACCGCCCCCTTCACCGCTGGTATTGACCGTAGCACCATTGGTTAGAAAAATATCGGCTCGATCAAGTGTGTGTGGGAAATTCAAGCTCAAATTGTTGCCGTCTAGATTCAGTCCTACTGTTCCTGTGCCTGCAACTGCTCCCAATTCTACCCGACCTCCAGCCGTATTTACGCCGCCTCCAGCCAAGTTCACATCGCCCCCCAACAGGAGCAAGCTCTGGCGCTCTGGCACTTGAAGCCCTTGCCCGCCTGACTCTAATGGAACAGTTGAGCGATTGACGATCGAGGCACGACCCACTTGGTTGAACAACAAAGCAGACGGATTCACGGTGAGTAAAGGCGGCGACTCAGGTGCAGCACTACTAAAGAAACCCTGAGTGCCAAACTGAATCGCAGAGGCTGTTGTTGCAACAAATGAGCCTCCAATATCCAAACGAGCATTCACACCAAAAATGATGCCATTCGGATTGATCAGAAGTAAGTTGGCAGTACCGCCTGTTACCCCCAAAGTTCCTTGAATATTGGAAGGATTGCCGCCTGTTACTCGGCTGATAATGTTTCTAATGCCAACTGGGGTTTGAAAATAGAGGCTTTGTCCTTCAGAAATGTTGAAGTCGCGGAAGCTATGGAATAGATTGCTCCCGCGAGTTGCTCCACCCTCGATCTGCTGGCGCAGCGAACCATTGTTGGTGCTTGAATTCACGATCGACGGTTCAGCACCTAACGTCTGGTCAGGCGTGATTTGAGCGCAGGCAGGGTGTTGAGGAATCGCAATGACCCTGGCGATCGCTAAAAGACTCAGTAATTTCAGGCTCCAGTATCTGCTGATCTTTCTTTGAATCACAGAATTAATTCCCTCGAAGCAACGTTTCCATACAGAAATTGCAGAATCACGCGAGCAAGAGGTTCAGGCTGCAATGGCAATATTCATGAGTCAGAGCACTTAAGAATATTGTCACAGATCCATTGACAAGCCACTAGCTGTCCAGAATTTGCTTTTGCTGGTTCGATGAGGAAGTGAACTTCAAAGCTCTTATCGATCTGCTGGGCAGATTGACTTAAACAAGGCAAAATCGTAGACAACTTTGAATCAACATCTTCAAGCAATTGCTGTGCCTTCTCGCTATCTAGACCTATCGGTAGAGGGTCAGAGGTTATACCACATCGGCAAGGCTTTTGTATGAAACCATCGCAAAAGCAGCTTCTATCGGAGGAGACGGAGTCATCAGCTAGACCAAATAAATGAATTTCTAAGGGGCTTGATACCTGATAGTGCTGGAGCAATTGATACAGATCAGGCAGAATCTCAGATAGCGCGGACTCAAACTCATAGCTTACTTCGTTCACCGTGACAGAATTCATGGTCTTCTCCTTTAGGTAAGATGCATCTGATGAAATTAGATTCAGAGTTCAGGGTTGCTTTTACGGAAATGATTTTAGATTGTGGTGCGATGAGAAGCTTCCTTGGAAGACTAGCATTATACTTCTACGATCGCAACACTAAAATTATCTTGATTTGATGCCAAACAGGAGGTCATTCGACAATGGATTCTACTTGAGTGATTTAA
The DNA here is from genome assembly GCF_052939515.1 of Phormidesmis sp. 146-33. Taxonomy (NCBI): domain Bacteria; kingdom Bacillati; phylum Cyanobacteriota; class Cyanophyceae; order Leptolyngbyales; family Leptolyngbyaceae; genus Phormidesmis; species Phormidesmis sp. 146-33. The sequence continues at coordinate 4,950 of NZ_JBJPHU010000187.1, read as the reverse complement.
GCAGATTCGATCGAGATTGACAACACAGGTAATCTTTACTACTTAAAACATTTTTAGCGAACTTGAATATGAGATTTTGTATGAGATTTATGGATTTCAAAATCTTAGGGGAAACGCCAAGATGATAGGCAAGCACATGAATAACTTTCGTTCAGTGCTACTGAAACCTAAATCTGACAATGGATATTCAATTTAACCTGGCTTATCAACCGAAGCAAGTACCGACTGATCACAGAGAACCAGACTTGTATATTGACTCGAATAGCTGTACTTTGCCGGATGCAGTGCAACAGTTAACGATCGATACTCAAGCAGATACGCCCTTCATTGTCTGGTTGCTTGAACATCCTAGTAGCCCGATTGCGCTCCCTGGAAAAATTGATCTCTACGGGCACGATTGCCTGCACGCGATTCTCAACCGAGGACATTCTCCGCCGGATGAAGCCTTTGTCCGAGGGTTCACGATGGGCAATGACCTGCAAGCTACTTGGCTGCACAAACTGTTGTATAAGCTTGCTGCATCCATTGTGTATCCCAAAAAATACCGCTTTTCGTGGAAAGACTCTCAATTTTTTGATGCTGGATTTATTTATGGTCGATCGAGACAGCTTAGAAATCTGAATCAACTCGACTTTAGCACTTATCAAAACTACACCGTTTTACAAGTTAGACAACAGCTTGCAATCTCCAAAGCGATCGAAATGGAACTCCTTCAATAATTCTCTAGCTTCGTTGTCACTCCGGCGCGGATCAACGCAACGAACTTCTATTGCTTAGAAGTGGATTGCACTTCTGAACTAAACATTTACTCCCATCTATCTCTCTCCATGAACAAGCAAAACATGGCTCTTCTCGAATCCATGCCCCAAATGAAATTGTTTAGCTCGGATTCACCAGAGTATGCCGCGGCATTCCAAACATTGCTGCGATCGACGAATGAGCGAATTTACATCAAGCAGATGCTAACTCAACTGATATCCGGCTTTTCACAAGATGCGATTGCAGTCGATTGGGGCGCAGGCACTGGGACACTGACCCGTGAGCTATTACAGCAATTCTCAACAGTCTATGCCGTTGAACCGCACCCCGAACTCCAGAACGTTCTGGCTCAAAATTGTCCAGCAGCGACAGTAATCCCCTCTGGAATCTTGGAAGCCCATCTTCCTGCTTTAGTCGATGTCGGCATCATGAGTCATCTACTCTACTACCTGCCCGATGAAACGTGGGGCGAGACTTGTTTAAAAGCAGCCTCTCTGTTGACGCAGCAGGGAATCTTGATCGTCATTCTTAAACATTTCACAGCAGGCGAGAATCAGATGTTTGAAGCATTTGGTGCTGCTCGATGTGATCTGTCCTGTGTTTTCAACACATTTAAGCGCTATCCGAAGTATGAAGTGAACTTTGTGTCAACACTGGGACGTTTCCAGACTAAAACATTTGAAGAAACACTAGAGATCGCTCGATTGATGTTAGGCGATCGCCCGCGCGATTCCTATCATCACCTTCCGACAGAAGCAGAATTTCAAGCCTACGTCCGGCAGCACTTTTGGGATGACACCACTCAACAGGGCGGTTGGGATTGCCCCCAGCAATTCTTGATCATCCGTCGCAACCCTTTCTACACCTGATGATGAAGAAACTCTCCCGATCTAACTATCAGCAGGTGCTTCAGGTGTTCAATTCACACCGTAATTGATGGATTGATGGCTTTTCTGTCTACTTCTTCCAACTCAAATCTGTCCGAATCATTCATTCTTTGTGCCCCCATGAATAAGTCAAAAATTGCGATCGCTTTGCCAATGTCGGATCGAATCAGTTCTTTTTTCCGCTTTGAACAGTTAGGAACCTGCTATCGAACTGAGCTACTTGCTAGCTTTACAACATTCGTGACCACGGCTCCGATTCTGGTGGTCAATGCTCATATTCTCGGAAACGCGATGTTTCTAGATCAGCCAGGAGATTTGTTTGAGCAAATTTTGGTGGCGCTTGTTCTTTGTTCTGCGATCGCAACAATTCTAATGGGACTGTTCGCAAATTATCCGTTTGCACTGGGGCCAGGAACGGGAACTGCGGCTCTGTTTACGTTCTCGATCGTGCTAAACATGGGCATGAACTGGCGACTCGCGCTAACTGCCACCTTTGTCGAAGGAATTCTTTTCACAGCGCTGGTACTCAGTCCGTTTCGTCGCCAGATCATTGATGCCATTCCCATCTCGCTCAAGCAGGCAATGATCGTTGGTTTAGGATTGTTTCTCTCTTACATTGCGCTCTCTGGCAACGTCGCGCCTCCAAGTTTGGGAGCGGGCATCATTGTCACCAGCACTGCAACGACAACTGCTTTGGGATCTTTAAAGCAGCCCGCGACCTTGATTGCGATCGCAGGTATCTTGATCACGGCGGTGCTGACTGTTCGGCGGGTAAAAGGGGCAATGTTGCTCGGAGTTTTTAGTACAGCAAGCCTCGGCTGGCTCTCTGGTGTCGCTCCTTTGCCCGAAAAGCTTTTGACGATACCCCAGTTGCCGATGGATCTTGTTGGGCAAGCGATCGTGGGTAGTCAGTATCTTACCTGGTCACAACTCGGAAACTTTGTGACTGCTGTGTTCATGCTGCTGTTTGTTTGTCTTGCAGATACAATCAGTTCGCTCAATGTTTTGGGACAACAGCTAAACCGTGTGAAGCCTGATGGAGAACTGCACCGCTCAAAGCAAGCCCTACTCTCAAATTCTCTCGGCACTGTCTCTGGAGCGCTCTGCGGTGGTGTGCCAGCGATTCCTTATCTTGAGTCTGCCTCCGGTATCTTTGAAGGGGGACGCAGTGGTTTCGTTGCGATCGTGGTTGCGATGTTGTTTCTTGTCTCAGCCTGGTTCGCGCCACTCTTTGCAGCAATTCCTGCGTTTGCGACTGAACCGATTCTCATTATGATTGGGGTCTTGATGATGAGTAGTGTTCGCGCGATCGACTGGGATAACTTAGCTGAAGCGATTCCTGCTTTTCTAGTAATCTTGATTATGCCGCTAACGTTTTCGGTTGCAGATGGGATGGCAGTGGGTTTTATTGCGGATGCTGCGATCAAGATGACTCAGGGCAAGAAACAACCCGTGTCGAAATCAAGCTTGATACTTGCGGGAATTGCAGTCGCTTACTTTCTGCTAATCGCTTTGCAGTCTTAGAAGTCTAGAGTGTGTTCTAAAGTCCCTCGCTTTGTTCACGCACCGGAAGCGCACACTCGACTCTACTGACGTGAGCGATCGCACAGTTGATCAGACGGGTAGGGGTGGTGTTCTGTTGGCAACCGCCTTTGGCAGTACGCTCTTCCAATTGACGCAAGGATTTGCCTTGATCCGACTGGATACCTTCGCCAACTCCTCGATTCAAGCAACAGTGTGGGATCGATTGCTGAGTCTGAAGGTTTCCTTTTTTCGTCAGTATGCGATCGGCGATCGTGAGAAAGCACTGGCAGCAGGCTGCGACGACTACGACACAAAATCGATCGAGTTGTCTCGTCTACTAAGCAAATTAGAAGGATGCTTGATCCAGCCGGGCTTCTAAAGCTGCGCGGCTAGAATTTGTGCTGCGGTTAATTGTAGAGTCGGGAATTGCGGCGACACGATCGGATCGTCACCCCCAAACGGACAGGATTGATAGGCACTATTCACCAGTTGCAGCACATTCACAACCGATCGACTCGGATCAATCTGCCATAGTTCAGGAATACCTCGTGCTGCATATTCTCTTGGCTTTTCTATGTAGTCGCGCTGATAGTTTTTACTGCTCGGACTACCAGGAGATACGACTTCAACCACCAGCAGTGGAGCAGGCATTCCAAACCGGATGAGCCGCTCCCCGGATAACACCGCTCGGAGTGATTCTTCAGAGTGGACAACGAGATCGGGCTGTCTTGCCGAAACTTCAGCAGATTCAACTTCAATCTGATGACCGATCGCGAGACAACGAGGACGAATGCCTGACATAGATAAGGCGACGACTAGTACAGTCGCGATCGTGGAGTTAATCGGATCTTCAGAAGGCAAAGCAACTAACTCCCCATTGACTAATTCATATCGAGTATCGGTTCCGTCATCATAATCGAGATACTCGTCGATCGTTTTGAATCGTAGCTTGGCTTGGGTCATAATCTTGCCTTCAACTGAGTTTATCCACCTCTAACACCGACTATGCAGTAATTTTACCGAATTTTGCTAGTTTGAGCAAAGAAGAATCGGATGAAATAGTTTTCACTATCTAGCGATCGTTTTTGAGTAAAGAACAGAGAAGCGGCTGGGAGATTTGGGTCATGCCGCTTGGATGAGTAGCGACCAGCGTAACTTGTCCGTTACGATCGCGAATCCATCCTTGTGCTTCTACGATTTTTTCGGAAGCTTGCGGAGCAATTGTAGTCGGGGTTTGAGGTTCTGAAGTTTGGGATTGATTGGGTGTTCGATCGTCTAGCCAAACTCCGTTGCCCATCAATGGCTGTCGTGGGTCTTCTGGTAATCCGCCGTTCCCAGTAATCGAAAACGAATTACCTTCATCTGCTGGACAACCGCTGGCAATCAATCCGCTCGTGTCTTGCAGCTCTGTGGCTAACTGCACTAAGCCTCGACTCGGATCAACATCCGGGGTATTCAGCGCGATCGTGCCACTGATGCCAAATTGAGAACTCGCAGTAATGTCGCTCAAGGCTGTTTCTGCTGAACGAGGCTCAATTCCAAAGAGTCCTTGCGTGGTGATCCTCACATTGCCTCCCCGTCCTGAGAAGGCATTCGCTGAGATATTACTGTTTTCTTGCGGCACAGCCACAATGAAGTCACCGTTAAATGTGATGTTGCCGCCATTGCCGCCTGCTTGAGCCGTTCCCGCATTGGTCGAGACAAGGGCACCGTTCCGTAACAGCAATACAGCATTTTTCAAGTAGATGTAGTACGATTAACTAGTCAGTGTCAGTAGAAA
>NZ_JBJPHU010000025.1:0-76056 GCF_052939515.1 Phormidesmis sp. 146-33 | reverse complement strand
CATAAGTGACAAAAAGTATTTTACAACACATTAGCATATAGCTTCCGGTAGACCCAGACTTTCTGCACGCGCAAACCCACGATCGCTTCAGTTACATTCATGCCTCTAAACACGCTTTTGCTGCGCATACACAAACATCTGACATTGAAGTAGAACAGCAGAAACTACTGTGGGCAGATGCTGTTATCTTTCAGTTTCCAATGTGGTGGTTTTCCATGCCTGCTATCTTGAAAGGCTGGTTTGAGCGAGTGTATGCTTACGGATTTGCTTATGGGGTCGGTGTTCATAAGGGAACTCGCTGGGGCGATCGATATGGTGAAGGCAAACTGATGGGAAGACGCACCATGCTTTCGATTACAGTAGGTGGACGACTACCGCACTACATCGAACGGGGAGTCAATGGTGCAATGGAAGATTTGCTGTTCCCAATCCATCACGGCATCCTCTGGTATCCCGGCATGGATGTCTTGCCGCCATTTGTGGTTTATCAAGCCGATCGCCTGACCGCAGAGCAGTATGAAACCGTTGCTCAGGACTATCAACAACGACTGGAAAACTTGTTCACAGATGCACCCATTCCCTACCGCAGTCAAAACGGTGGACACTACGATGAACGGCAAGTTCTCAAATCTGAGTTTGGCAGCGGACAAGGTGGATTACGATTACATCTGCTCCAACCAGACGAAGTTGCGGATCAGCGTCCTCTCCCAAGAAACCGCCAAGCAGGCGAGAGCGCAGCAAGATGGCGGTGAAGTGAAATTGGCTCATACTCAGTAATACTGCAAAATCTGCAAGCTTAAAGTTCTGGTCTAGATATTCGTGAATGTACTCCAACATCTGTAAAAGTGGACGCTGCAACAATTCACCTTCATAGGCAGGAGTTGATTGTTTGGTTTCAGTCATTTGTCTGACTTCTAGCTACATCTTTTTGGTACAAACACATGACAACTCAAACACTGACAATAACGCTACTAAGTCCCTTTGATTTGGCAGGGTTGCCCCTTAAAAATCGAGTGGTCATGGCTCCTCTGACTCGTGGACGAGCAGGCAAGGAGCGCCTCCCCAACGCTTTGATGGCAGAGTATTATGCTCAACGAGCTTCAGTCGGGTTAATCATTAGTGAAGCGACTGCTATCTCAAAACAGGCGAACGGTTGGCAAAATAGTCCTGGAATTTACTTGGAGGAACAGTCGCAAGCCTGGAAACAGGTTGTTGATGCTGTTCATGCGAAAGGGACACCATTCTTTCTCCAACTCTGGCACTGTGGGCGAGCGTCTCACAGTAGTTTTCAGGAAAATGGTCAATTACCTGTTTCTGCCTCTGCCATCAAACTGAACGGAAAAGAGATTCGCACTCCCACTGGCAAGCAAGCCGCTGAAACTCCCCGCGCCTTAGAAACAAACGAGATCCCTTTAATCGTGGAAGATTATCGTCAGGCTGCCCAGCGCGCAAAACATGTTGGTTTTGATGGTGTGGAAATTCATGCAGCGAATGGCTATTTAATTGATCAGTTTCTGCAATCAAAAACCAATCACCGCACCGATCAGTATGGGGGTAGCCTGGAGAATCGTTATCGTTTTCTCAAAGAAATCGTAGAAGCGATTCTCACGGTGTTTTCCGCTGACCGAGTGGGCGTAAGACTGTCTCCTAACAGCACGTTTAACGACATGGGTTCTCCAGATTTTCGGGAGACGTTTCTCTATGCCGCCCAGCAGTTGAATACGTGTGGTCTGGGCTACTTATCTCTGGTCGATGGTCTGTCATTCAACGGCTTTCATGAACTAGGAGAGCCGATGGTTGCGTCCGAAGTTCGGAACGTGTTCAAGAATCCAATGATGGTGAACGGTGGCTATACCCAAGAAACCGCTTCGTCTGCGATCTCATCTGGCAACGCTGACTTGGTTGCCTTTGGGCGACCCATCATTAGCAATCCAGACTTGGTTGAGCGGTTTGCAAACGGCTGGTCTTTAAATTCACCCGCCGACCCCGGTGTTTGGTATTCCTTCGATCAAGAAGGCTATACCAACTTTCCCACCTATCGCGCATCCTAAGAGGAAATCTAATCATGCCTAAAGTTGTCAAGTTCTATGAATTTGGTGAACCTGATGTTCTGAAGCTCGAAGAAGAACCACTCCGCCAACCTCAAGCGGGAGAAGTCCGCATTCAGGTGCAGGCATTGGGTCTTAACCGCGCCGAGGTGATGTATCGCACCAATAGTTACCCTGAGCAAGCCCAATTCCCGTCTCGCATTGGCTACGAAGCAGCAGGCATTGTGGATGCGATCGGGGAGGAAGTAACCGAGTTTCAGGTGGGCGACCCTTGCAGTATCTCCGTAGGAGCGCGCGTCAGCACCATCCCCGGATTCAGCCTGAATCAATACGGTGTAGCAGGTGAAGTTGCTATCGTGCCAGCGACTCGCATCGCCAGATATCCAGAACAGTTCTCGCCAGAGGAAGGGACATCCATTTGGATGCAGTATCTGACTGCTTACGGAGCACTGGTTGAATTTGGCAAACTCAAACAAGGCGATGTCGTTGCGATTACCGCAGCCAGTAGCAGTGTGGGTATCGCTGCGATTCAAATGGTTAACGATGCTGGAGGAACAAGTATTGCAATTACCCGCAAGGCAGACAAGCGAGAAAGACTAATTCAGGCAGGTGCTCAACATGTCGTCATTACTGACAAAGAAGATATGGTTAAGCAGGTCAATACAATCACAAATGGCAAGGGTGCAGAGATTGTGTTTGACCCTGTGAGTGGGTCTTACTTGGAAAAATTAGCGGACATTGTTGCACCGGAAGGTCTGATTATGGAATACGGTTGGCTGGCTGAAGGAACACCCATCTTTCCAGTGGTTGCTGCGATCGTCAAGGGCTTTCGGGTACAAGGCTTTCATCTGGGCTATCATGTCACCGCTTACCCGGAACGGTTGCAGGCAGGAATTAGCTATGTCAACCAGCGATTGCAGTCAGGAGCTTTTCGTCCGCTAATTGCTGAAAAACGATTCACCCTCGATCAAATTGTTGATGCCTATCGATACATGGAGTCGAACGAACAATTGGGGAAAATTGTGATTTCAGTCTGACACACCTCAAAAAACTCTCGAAACCCCGATTCTTGCATCTTTTTTAGGTGAAAACCCATGACGGCTCAAACACTTGCTAAAACCTTACTAAGTCCCTTTGATTTGGCAGGACTGCCTCTGAAAAACCGCGTGGTCATGGCTCCTTTGACTCGTGGACGAGCAGGCAAGGAACGCCTCCCCAATGCTTTGATGGCAGAGTACTATGCTCAACGAGCTTCAGTTGGTTTGATCATTTCTGAAGGGGCTACCATCTCGAAACAAGCAAATGGTTGGTTGAATAGTCCTGGAATTTACTTAGAGGAACAGGCGCAAGCCTGGAAACAAGTTGTCGATGCAGTTCACGCGAAAGGTACGCCATTTTTTCTGCAACTCTGGCACACTGGACGAGCCTCTCACAGTAGCTTTCAGGAAAATGGTCAATTACCCGTTTCTGCCTCTGCGATCAGACTTAAAGATGAATACATTCATACTCCCATTGGCAAGCAACCCTATGAAACGCCCCGCGCTCTGGAAACGAACGAAATCCCTTTGATCGTGGAAGATTATCGGCAGGCTGCTCAGCGTGCTAAATATGCTGGTTTTGATGGAGTAGAAATTCACGCGGGTTATGGCTACCTGATCGATGAGTTTTTGCAATCTAAAACCAACCATCGCATCGATCGATATGGAGGTAGTCTAGAGAATCGCTACCGCTTCCTCAAAGAAACTGTCGAGGCGATTCTCACAGTGTTTCCTGCTAACCGAGTGGGAGTGAGGCTGTCTCCAAACAGTACTTATAACGACATGGGTTCTCCAGATTTCCGAGAAACGTTTCTCTATGTTGCTCAGCAGTTGGATCGGTATGGTCTAAGTTACCTGGCTCTGATCGATGGACTGGAGTTCAATGGCTTTCATCAGCTAGGAGAACCGATGGTGACGGGCGAATTTCGTGACGTATTTCAGGGTGCAATCATGGCGAATGGTGACTACACGCAAGAGACTGCCTCAGCCGCTATTAAAGATGGCAATGCTGACTTGATTGCCTTTGGGCGACCGATTATCAGCAATCCAGATTTGGTTGAGCGGTTTGCCAATGGCTGGTCTTTAAATCCACCCGCTGACCCCGGTGTTTGGTTCTCCTTTGATAAAGCAGGCTACACCGATTTCCGACTTACTCATGACATTCCAAACTAGAAAAACTGAATGAATTATGTCTTCTCAAACTGTCATTATTACAGGTGCTGCAACTGGCTTAGGCTACGCAATTGCTGAAAGTTTTCTCAGCGCTGGAGCGAACGTAGTACTGAATGGTAGAACATTCTCAAAGCTCGAAATTGCAGCCCAGAAACTGAATCAGGTGGATCGCATCCAGGTTATCGCAGGTGACATAACCGAGCCTGCATTTGCGTCTGAGCTTGTTGCTAAGACCGTTGCTAGATTTGGTAGAGTCGATGTCCTGGTTAATAATGCAGGTATATTCGCCAGCAAGCACTTTACTGACTACACGATCGATGAACTCGATCAATTCCTGACCTACGTTCGTGGCACCTATGCACTGACTCAGGAAACCGTCAAACAGATGCGATTAGCGCAAAGCGCAACTCCGAAGGAACCGCAAGGTGAGGGGGGAGCCATTATCAACATCAGTACCATTCTTGCTTTCAATGGAATCAAGGCTCTGCCTTCTTCTGCACCAATCATGGCGAAAGCAGCAATCACAGCGATGGTCAAAAACTTAGCGATCGAGCTAGCCGCAGACAATATCCGAATCAATGCTGTCGCTCCTGGCATTGTTCTGACTCCCTTATTGGGTGATGTGGATGATGAAGCACTGGCTCGCTTGAAACAGCAACAACCGCTTGGAAGAGTGGGCACACCCAAAGATATTGCTGATGCCGTTTTATATCTAGCGAATGCGAACTGGGTGACTGGCGTAGTTCTTCCGGTTGATGGTGGCGTTGCTGCGGGTGGTGATGGAACTAGCAACCTTAAGCTTGTCACAAGACTTGACACAGCCCACAATGCTCTTTCGTCTGAATAAATGCTTCCGAGTTTACGCAGTTAGAAATGAGGCGTTTTGTTGATTACCCAAGCGCCTGCCATAAATTCTTTACGCACAGGAGAAAAGCAATGTATCGATCGATAAAGCCTTTTGCTCTCGTTGGATCTGCTGTTACTGCATCCATCTTAGCGATCGCCGCCGCATCTATTGCTGCAAACCGAGTAGAGACATACCAGAATGCTGTAACCAAATTTTGTCTAGACAGCAATGATTTTCGGCAAGTCTACACCCATCCCTGCGGCGGCGAACACCAAAAGTGGGAGGTCATTCCCAAAGGCAGAAACGTGCGGAACCTCAAGAGTGTCGCAACCAGATCTTGCTTGGACAGCGATGACAATCGGCGAGTCTACACGCATGGATGTAACGGTGGCGCTTACCAGAAGTGGGAGGTCATTCGCCGCGGCAATGCAGTCGTGTTCAGGAATATGCAAACCAAGTTTTGTCTAGACAGCAATGCTGCTCGCCAAGTCTACACCCATCCTTGCGGCGGCGATTACCAAAAGTGGCGCTGATAATGTCGCTCACATTCAATCGAGGTGAAATTATGTTTAGAATCATCCTTTGTTCAATGCAACAAGGCTTAGGAGTACAAGTTGCGTTTCTGAGTCTACTCCTAGGAGCGATCTCAATTCCGAATGCTGCGGCTGAACTGCCACAAGATGCGATTAGCGCAGAGCGCAAGTCCGAAAGAATCGCAGTAACACTGATGGATGGTAGAACCGCTTTCACAAATCCCCCTTCTTTAGTCAAGGCTTCAGCAAGTTATTCTCAGCAGGCGATGCCATCTCAATACACCTTCACCATCCGCATCTCCGCGAATGCAGGCGCTCCTTTACAAGCAGTCAAGCTGTCTTCAGATGATCAGATTCCGGTTCAGTTTGATGTCAACAATATTCACGCTTATGCAGGAGATCGAGCGAAAGGGCAAGCACTAACACTGGCAAAAGTTGGAGGAAATCAGCCTGCGAATGCTAAAGATACGGTTGTTGCCTTTGATCCGCCCATTCAACCAGGAAACACGGTGACGATCGCGATCGATGTTCCCCGCAATCCCAGCCAAGGCATTTACCTCATCGGTGTTACCGCCTATCCGACTGGAAGTAATCCGATGGGACAGTTTCTAGGATTTGGTCGCTTCAGCTTCTACTCGAATCAGTAAAATGTTCTGGACAAAACTCGATGTCGATCGACATCGGCTGAACCTAGAATGGATCAACGCTCTAGAGTCGGTGATGCAGGAGGTAAAACTGACATGAATGACAATCTTCTTCGCAAGGCATATCAAGCCTTTAACACCCGTGATATTGATACCGTTCTATCTCTCCTGCATCCGGATGTTGCCTGGGCAAATGGCATGGAAGGTGGGTATGTGCATGGACATGCTGAAGTGCGTGATTACTGGAATCGTCAGTGAAGTTTGATTGATCCACACGTTGAGCCGCGACGCTTCACAGCCGATGAGACAGGGCAAACGGTGGTTGATGTTCATCAAGTGGTGTGTGATTTGGACGGCAATGTGATTGTGGATCAAAGGGTTCAACATGTGTATGCGATCGAACAGGGTTTAATCAAGCGCATGGAAATCCAGTCAATTGACCAGTAGATTGAGTGGCGAACTTGCAGCTTAACAAAAGGCAAAAGGAACCAAGTTGATTTAGTACAACTGCACTGCTATTATACGATTGTCTCCCAGCCAAACTGAATTAAGGTACCGCTCTAAATCTAATCTGTCCGCTTTCAAATCAACTTATGGAGGGTTCAGACATGGACAACAATCCCAGTATTCTCTCCCACGTTTCGATCGGCACCAACGACTTTGAACGAGCGATCGCGTTTTACGATGCTGTTTTGTCCCCACTCGGTTGTAAGCGACTGATGGAACATCCAGGTGCGATTGCGTATGGCAAACAGTACCCCGAATTTTGGGTGGGAACCCCGTTTGATGGACAGCCCGCAACCGTTGGCAATGGCACTCATATCGGCTTCATCGCTCCCACGAAAGAAGCTGTTCATACCTTCTACGAAGCAGCACTCGCAGCAGGTGGCAGAGACGAAGGTGCGCCCGGTAGCAGACCCGACTACAGTGAGCCATACTACGGTTGCTTTGTGCGCGATCCAGATGGACATAAGGTAGAAGCTGCTTTTTGGGATGAACAACTTGAGCAAGAACTGAACTCCAGCAAATCTGCGTAAGCTGAACCACTAAACAATTCCATTCAACTTGTAAAAGAGGAATTAACCATGACCAAATTCATTCCTGATGGTTTTCATAGCGTGACTCCTTATCTCACCGTCCAAGGCGCGAATCAACTGCTTGAATTCATGAAAACTGCCTTTGATGCTGAGGAAATTCTCTGCATGAAACAACCGGATGGCACGATCAGACATGCAGCAGTGAGGATCGGTGATTCGATGATTGAGCTATCCGAGGCAAAGGCAGAATGGACACCGATGCCTGGAGCGATCCACCTTTATGTAAGCGACACTGATGCGGTTTATCAGCGCTCACTTCGAGCAGGTGCAACTTCACTACAAGAACCAACGGATATGTACTACGGTGAGCGGGGCGCTGCTGTGAAAGATGCTGTCGGCAATCACTGGTATATTGCCACTCATTTGGAAGATTTATCTTCAGAGGAATTGGCAAGGCGAGAAGCAGTTTTCGCACATCAGTCACACTAAACTCTTTTCGTCATTTCAGTCAGTCTTGGAGGTTGTATGTCTGACGTTCCCAACATTATCCACATGAACGCTCTGGAATGGAAGGAGGAAAATTACTCTGAACATTACACGGGTTGGTCAAAGCGACTATCTTCGCCTGCGATGGATTGCGAATCAGGTCACATTGGGGTGAGAGTCGATCGGCTGCGTCCTAAAACGCTCTCCTGTCCTTTTCATTACCATATGCACGAAGACGAATTTTGTCTAATTCTCAAAGGCAAAGCGACACTTCGGTATGGTGATCGAACGATCGAAGTCAAAGAAGGGGATGCGATTTCATTTCCACGCGGAGAACGAGTGGCTCATCAGTTCTACAATCACACCGATGAGCCTGTAGACATTCTTATGGTGGGCGAAAATCTGCCGCACGAGGTGTGTTATTACCCAGACTCGGACAAATGGATGGTGAGTTCGATCGAGAAAGTCGGCAAGTTCGAGAACACCGATTACTGGACGGATGAACCTGATCCCCCTATCTTGAAATCTCAGCCATGACTGTTCAATGAAATATGGCAACGGTGTCACTGGAAGCGTGGATCGATGACTAATTTTTTTATCTTTTCGCTGCTGCTGGTCGCGAGGATTTTCGGAGAAGAAAAGATGTTAGTCGAAGAATTAGAAGGGTACGAAGCGTACAAAACCAAAGTGAAGTATAGACTTCTTCCTCTAGCCTGGTAATTCGATCGAGCATCGAGGGAACTGTGACTGACTCTACTCAAAACATGGTAGAAAAAATCGTTGGAGGATGATCAACGTGACAAACCCAAACGCTTTCATCTTACGAGCCGAGCAAATTGCTGCTGATCAACAAAGCTTTTCTCACCTCTGGAACTCGAACTCTGAACTATCAGGAACTCAACTGGGGCGTAAAGTCGGGCTACAGCGTACAGGAGTCAATTTCATCCGAGTGCCGCCCGGTAAAGAATCGTTTATCTATCATTCCCATCATCGCGAGGAAGAATGGATTTTCATTCTATCGGGGTTTGGCATTGCAGAAATTGATGAAGTAGAGCTTGAAGTCGGTGCTGGCGATTTTATGGGATTTCCAACACCCTCTGTTGCTCATCATTTGAGAAACACAGGCAACGAAGATTTAGTGTATCTAGCAGGAGGAGAAAATCTGGATGTCGAAATTGCTGATTTTCCTCGGCTGAAAAAACGAATGCTTCGACAGGGAGAAACCGTCGAAATTTATGATTTCTCCGATGCGAAACCCTTTGAACCAATAGAAACATAACCCCAGAATGCAGGGAGCCTGCGACCTTTTGTGATAGCTAATCTGTTTCTAGGGTGCATTGCTATGTTGATCGTTTGGCAAGGCAGAGCAACTCATAAAGTGGTTGGGCGAACACCCTTCGCGTGAGCCGCAGGCACCGATGCAAAGTTGATTTATCTGTACCCAGTTGCATCCGCAGGCTTGCCCATTGCTTCTACTTCTTGAATATAGCGCCATGCATCCGGCTGAGAGCCATCAATGTCAGTAAAGCCATAAACCTGCGCCAGTTGACCACTGGAAAGCGCTTGTTCATTCCAGCGATCGACCCTTGGATCACCTGCGAGATGGGCAACCGCCCGCCCAATATAATGCGGCGTTTCCGAAATCACAAAATGCGGTTCCTTTGCGGTTGCCTCCTGCCAATTCGCTTCACTCACGCCAAAATGGTCGAGCATCAGTTCTGATCGTAGCCATCCTGGTGTTAACGCCACTGCCGTACCCTGATAGGGTCGAAGTTCTTGCGATAATCCCCATGCCATCCGAATAATCGAAGTTTTGGCAAGATCATAGAACAGCGATAGCCGATAGTTCTGCTGGTTATAGTCTGCCGTTCCGTCTGTTACTTCAACCACCAAGCCGCCAGGCTTCTGGATTAAGAGCGGCAGAGCAAAATGACTTGTGATCAAATGGGTGTCGATCGCGGTTTTTAGCAGGCGCAATCCCTTCTCTAGAGAAAGCTCCCACATGGGCTGGTTAAACTCTGTCCAATGTTCTCCACCAATATCGTTAACGAGAATGTCGAGATGACCTTGCTCTTGTTTGATGCGTGTAATGAGCGATCGCACTTGTTCAGGGTCGAGATGATCCACCTGAATTGCAATTCCTTTTCCACCTGCCTGATTCACCAACTCTGCTGTTTCTTCAATGGTTTCAGGGCGATCGTATTCTGATCGCTGTGTAGAAGTACTACGTCCAGTCACATAAACCGTTGCTCCGGCTGCCCCAAGTTCGACCGCAATCCCTCGACCTGCGCCGCGAGTGCCACCAGCGACGATCGCAATCTTATCTTTTAATGGTTGCATAATGCCTCCTCAAAATTGTTCTGGACAATGACACTTGCTTGTCCGCTGATACTGACAGCATAAAGGTCATTTCATGACACCCTTTGTCATATTTCAGCAATAGAGTAGAAAGTAGTTGCGAGCGTTTGGAGAATTGTGATGCGCGCCGATCGACTCCTCTCTATCTTGATGTTGCTGCAAGTTCATTCTCGGTTAACCACACGCGAACTAGCAGAACGATTGGAAGTGTCTGAGCGCACTATTCACCGGGATATGGATGCGCTCAGCAGTTCGGGGGTTCCAGTGGTAGCAGAACGCGGCAAGAGCGGAGGTTGGGGCTTGATGGAACACTATCAAACTACATTAACCGGACTCAACCTGGCAGAAATTCAGGCGTTGTTTTTGCCGAAACCCACACATTTATTAGCCGATTTAGGCTGGAGTCAGGCGTTTGAAGCCGCATTACTCAAACTTCTAGCCGCATTGCCTGCCGCTAATCGTCAGCAAGCAGAAGTGGTGAGCCAACGGATTCATGTTGACCCAACCGGATGGCATCACTGGGAAGAAGAGATGTCAGCCTTTCCGGTTCTGCAATCTGCAATTTGGCAAGAACGACAAGTTTACTTGAGCTATGAGCGCGGCAATGGTAAGCAAGTTGAACGATTAGTCAATCCTCTTGGATTAGTTGCCAAAGGGAGCATCTGGTATTTAGTCGCAGCGGTAGAGGAAGAAGTGCGCTCTTACCGGATTTCACGAGTGCAAAATGCTGCCTTGACAGACTTTCACTGTGTACGTCCAACAGAATTCAATTTAGCCGACTATTGGCAGCGATCGATGGTGGAATTCCAGGCAAATCTTCCTGCCTACCGTGTGACAGTGCGGGTTGCTCCAGAAGCAATGTCTTGGTTGCGGTATGGGGGTTACTTTGCTCGAATTGAACGGATTGATGCTCCCGATGCTGAAGGCTGGATTCCTGTCTTGCTGCGGTTTGATATCGAAAAAGCAGCTTGTGCGTATGTATTGGGATTTGGCGCACAAATGGAAGTGATCGAACCTTTAGAGTTACGCGATCGCGTTTTGCAAGCCGCTAAGGAAGCGATCGCTTTCTACACCGAACGTTGAATCAACTCGGATCAATGATGCTGTATGTTCGCAAGATTGGCATAGGTTGAGCAAAGATTGACATGATCGCTCTTCATTAAAATCTTTTCTGCTTCTGAAATTGTCCTTTGATACAACGAACGGAATCAAGCTACTGGCAATGCTTTTAAGATTATTTGCCGCTGCAAACTACAACCGTCAGATAGAATTTAAGCAGACGAACACGTACCCGTGTAGCAAAGCGATCGAGCATCAAGGGAACGATGACTGACTCTGCTCAAAACAAGCTACCTCTCGTTCTTCCCCAGCCGCCAATTCTGGCAAGTCATGGCGCGAACTGGAAAAACATTCAATTCGCCCATTTTCGGCAACTCCCTTGTCAGGTGCCAGAGCATGTGTCGCCGTTTCACGTCATTTGTATGAATGCGGGTCAACCTGTTCGACTGGAACAAGCCGTCGATGGACAAAAGGAAACCGTTGATTCAGTGCTAGGAGATTTAGCGATTTATCCAGCTTATGCAACTCAGGCGTTTGGCTGGGACACAGACACTGAGTTTTTCAATCTGTTTTTAGAGCCAACATTTCTGACTCAAGTTGGGTATGACGTGTTTGGGAACGATCGCATTGAACTCATTCCTCACCTCGCAGCATTGTTCGATCCATTTCTTCAACAAATGGGGTTTGCGTTAAAAACATCTTTGGAAATTGACGGAGAAAACAGCAATCTTTATGCTGATTCAATGGCACAGGCACTCGTTGTTCATCTTCTAGCTCGGTATTCAAGCAGTTCCCGTCAAATCAAACCCATCATAGGTGGCTTTACTCAGCAGCAATGGAGGCAAATTTCTAGTTTTATTGATGCAAACCTGGATCAGAATATTAGCCTAACTGAGTTAGCTGCGATCGTGCAGTTAAGTCCTTATCATTTCGCGCATTTGTTTAAGAAGTCAACGAATACATCACCTCATCAATACCTAATTTATTGCCGGATTGAACGGGCTAAACAATTGATGCGGATGGGAGATTTGTCACTTGCAATGATTGCTCAGATGGTTGGTTTTGCCAGTCAAGGACATTTCACCTATCACTTCAAACGTTTGATGGGTGTAACGCCCAAAGTTTTTTATATGCGATCGCAAGAACGTTGAAAACGATCGCAAGAACCTTGAAGAAAAGCAGTTGTACATTGCCACATACTGAGTGCATAAGCTGATTTCAAGGTTCGCTGATGCAACACATCCTTCATATTGACGCGAGCTACAGTGGGGAGCGATCGGTATCACGAGTTTTGTCTCATGACTTTATCACAGCTTGGAAGAAGCTTCACCCTGAAGCTGCCGTTCTCTACCGAGATCTAGGGCATTTTCCAGTTCCCTACATTAACGAAGCCTGGATTGCCGCCACTCATTCGTCACCCGAAATTCTTACACCTGAAATGATTGCAGCTTTGGAAGTGTCTAACCCACTGCTAGAAGAGTTCTTGTTGGTCGATGGTTATGTTTTTGGAGTGCCAATGTATGGTTTTACAATTCCGGCAACTTTAAAAGCCTACTTTGAACATTTGATTCGGCTTGGACGAACTTATGAGGTCACTAAAGCAGGGGTTAAAGGGCTGGTGCATGGAAAGAAGGCGCTGTTTATTACGAGCTGCGCTGGTAATTATGCTCCGGGTTCTACTTTTGGTGAGGATCATCAGGAACCGTATCTTCGGACGCTGTTTAAATCGTTTGGAATCAAGGATGTTCAGTTTGTCAATGCAGGTAATCTGATTTTCAAAGATCGAGAACAGTCTATTTCAGCAGCTCAAGCAAGTCTTCAATCCCTTGCAACTCAATGGTAAGGAACGACCCTCTTCTTCGGGCGATCGTGCCTGTTGTAAAACATGACTACTAACACTTGTACGAAAGGAAGGAATTATCATGTCTCATGAGAATATTGAAACCGCTCGTCGTCTATTCAAAGCTGTTGAAACACGCGATGTCGCTGGAGTGCTTGCCACTTATGATCCTGAGATTGTCATCCACGATGCTGCATCTCTCCCCTATGGTGGCATTCATCACGGTCTAGAAGGCGCAAAACAACACGTTGAAGGTGCGGCTCTAGCCTGGAATCATCTCCAGCCGGAAGCTGCCAGAAAGATGAATGGTGTGTTTTTGGATGCAGGTGAGTATGTTGTTGTGCTATGGCGGCTCAAAGGATTAGAAGCGAGTAGTGGTAGAACACTAGATACGCCCGTGGTCAGCGTTTATAAAATGCGGGATGCAAAAATCATTGAGTCCCAAATGTTTTACTCGGATACGGTTACGATTAGCGCTTTTTTGTGCAACTCCGAAGGAACCGCGCAATTTTTAGCAGGCAAACCCTAAATTGGCAGATTGTGAGAGGAACAGAATCAACCTTTCCTCTCGCAACCTCAGCATCAACTGATTCAACAGTGCCAACTGCTCGCAGTCTTGTTTCCTTCTGGAGTTCTCCAAATTAAATTGAGTCGCGATTGCTCAACACCAATATTAAAGTAGGATGCAATTACAACGGGTAGAAGGATCACGCGATGTGCAACTTTTTCTTAGCCCCCTTTTAAGGGGGTTGGGGGATCACACCGTCGGAGGCACAGCCCAGAGATTCCCCTCAATCCCCCTTCAAAAGGGGGACGTTAACTAGAAAGGGCGTTGCTGAATCAGGGGATGAATTGCCCCAAAGCGGCGAGAAACCCAAGGTTCAAAGTCCTCCAATTTTGGGGGATTTAGGGGGCGAAAAGATGGACACTTCCCACAGATTCATTCCTCCAATCAGCAACGCCCTAGAAAGTTGCCCGTCGCGTAGGATCTTCAAATGGCAGTGGCGATCCATGATGCTTCCATTCGCAACAACAGAGTAGGCGAACCACAGGAGCCGAGTAGCGTCGCTCCGGAGATTGTGGGCTATGGAATACGGCGTTTGTTGAATCTGACGATAAACGGCTACAAGCGTCTACAGTTAGGAAATTTCTCCAAACAATTTCTGATTGATTTGAGCAGTTTCTGCATAAAAATTTATCGCAGTACCCACTAGATAAATGAGTCGTGCCGACACTATTGGAACGAGAGGAATAAATTGATGAATCATTCAGATAGAAATTGGAACAACCTGTTCGGAGAATATACGACCGATGAGACTGCTTGGTATGGGCAGTGGAATTCGTACTCTCCTGAGCAGGAGTTGATCAAGAGCAAACAGGTAATCAGAAGTTTTCGATCGAATGTAGATAATACAGTCATTACTCACACCAACCGCTATCTGGATAATGATGGAAATGTTGTGGATAAAACAAGCTGGCAAATCGATCGAGAAACCTGTAACCAGCCGAATGGAGTGAGCCATCCTGCCGCATCCTCAATGCGAACGTTGTCATTTGGAGCAGGTGCGACGGCTTGGCTTTCACAGAAACTCAGCCTCGGAAACGCCTGTGGTCTAGAACTTTTCTTTGGAAATCACGACTGGCGATCGAGTGTTGTGATCGTCTATGGAGAAAATGGTCAGCTTGATCGGATTACACACATTCGAGAACACCGGGGCGACTTCTCTGATCAATTCCTGAGCAAAGAGCTATCAGAACTTTCAGGAAATTGGATTGGAAAGAAACGCTGTATGACTCCTGACCTAAGCATTTCATCTGAAGAAGAGACTCAAGTCTCCTTTGATCAAACCAGTGACCCTGACAAAATCATTCGCCTTCCCGGCAACACGATCGTCAAGTTTTCTGAGAGCGTCGATGTGAATCAACCGATTCAGCTTGCAGCAGGTCACCAAGTAGCAGACGATCAATTACAGTTTCTTGCGGCTCACTATGATACTACAGGTTCGTTCACGCAGTTGGTTTCTGCAACGTTACAATCTTAGTCTCGACTGAGGTAGCTGGTCTAATAAACTAGCTGCTTGAGTCGTAAAATGCACCCACGAAGCAAGTCTGTCGAAACTGTGTAACACACGATAAATTTGCGGGAGAACGCAGCCTTGTCTACCCTCAAACCTATTCAGATTCGTCAACTCCTCAATCTCTCAGCTAACATCGATCGCATGATTGATACTATCGGCAAACTGAGCGGTTGGCTGGTGATGCTGACGATCGCAGTTGGCTTCTACTTACTCAAACCGCAGCTTGAGTTCCAGATTTCGTCCCAGGGTTGTCCTCCGGTTTCGAGTCCGCACTGGCTGCTGGTGGCTTTGAGAATTAATTCGTTGTTCCAGCGATGTCTCAGTTCTAACGTTAGATTTCCTAACATGGTGTCGCGGCAGGCAAAGCGCAAACCCGTGGCAGTGGGGGCGCGTAGCGGCGTTCCGGGTAGGTCGGTGGTGCCCGTGAGGGTGACTGTGTACTGGGCGTTTTTTGCCTCCATTTTCCAGTAGCCCCAGGGTTGAATGTCCCAACTGACTTGAGAATTCCAGGGCACAAATTCGTAAAATTTTCCTTTGTGATGAATGCCGATCATCGCCACCGATTCCATCCACCACAATACGCCCCGTCTGCCGCCGCCTGCTGTTAATGCTAGATCTGGCTCATTCTCAAAATGGTTGCAGTTGAGCCAAAACCACTTTTGCGGAAAGGCTCCACCCCAATTCTTCTCACTATACGCCGGAGCGTTCACAAATTCATATCGCTTCCCATTCCAATCAATCCAACCAGTGGCTAATCCATGCGCCATGAGAATTTGCCAGCCCGGTTCAAAGATTTGCAGCGACGACAGAAAACCCGCCGTTGACTGCTGCGGACTGCCCGAACTCGCCCACCCGTATACAGGCTGAATTTCATACTGCCATTCCGCAGACTTGCCGTTGGGTTCGTGCAGTTTGCCTTGATGCCAGGTGGCCGTCGCCTGATAGCCTTCCTGAACGTGACGATCGAACCCTTCCCGCTCCAAATATTCAGGCTGACTCAACTCTGTTTTGCCCCAGTGACCCAACCCCAGCGCGTCTTTCCAGGCCCAAAAGCGACTCACATCGGGAAAGGTACGACAGAGGTATTCATCATCAGCACCGAGAATTTGCGCTGCACCGCCACTGTATGGTTGCTTGCCTGTGGGGTCTTCGATCGAATACATAAATGCAAACGTCTGACCCTGTGGCACCGTCACTCGGTAATACCAACCTTCAAAAAAATTGCGGCTGCTTCCATTCCAGTGATAGCCGCTATGAGGGGTCTGTAAAGGATGAAATTGGTTCATAGTAGGTGCATTCTTTGCAAGGGCCAAACGGATTAACAGCACAGCGAATATGAGTCGATCGCGCGTTAAATCGACAGGTAAAGTCTCCAATCAGAGACCCCATGCCTTCAACGTAGCGCTGATCAGAGGGGAGCGCCAAAAGCCGCTGAAGTTGACGGTGTTCCGCCGTTCTCATGGCCGATCGTAGACGAATCTGTGCCCGCGCCTCGGCTCGACGCAAGAAAATAAAAGACAGTAAAGGGGGAGCCAGCCCGATCGTCAGAACCAAAATGATCTCAAGCATAAGGCGACTTCCAGTAATGATTTTACCCGTTCAGCGGTCGAATTAAGATGTCCCATTTTAGTAGCTCTGGATTGCGTTCTAATCGACGCTCAACTTCACGCATTGCTACTTTAGATAGCGAAATGCCTGTTGGATAAGTCTGGGTGTTCAGCATTACTGTCGGGTGAATGCCCTTCCAAGTCATACTTTCTGCCCAAGAGAGCATCGTTTGTACGTCACTCAGTTGCGTTCCATTCCAGTGCTGTTCGAGGATGCCCCAACAGCGTTCAATCGAATTGTACTTGCTATGATAGGGCGGATGCATTGGTTGAAGCGGCTCTGTTGGTTGATGCGGTTGAAAAAGCGCGCAACGGTGCCAACCCTGGCATCACTCCCAAAACAACATCTCTCTAACTTTCTCTAGCGACGACGGAACCGCTAACATGGCCGCTACCTTGCCTGTAGATGTCACGGTGGGTGCTGATGGATCGGTGCGTTACCTACCCAAGGACTATCTAGGCGGTGCTTATGCAGTGTTTACCCGGCACCGTCACTGCTACGGCTGCTGTTCCTTTCACTTCGACGATCGACGCTGCTGGCTCTCTGACCATCACCGCCCTCGATTACCTTGCCCCCGTCCCGGTGCTTCAAACAGTCCCCCTAACCCGCCTGCTTGCCACTAAAATATCTTGCAGTTTCTCGCGATCGTCTCTCATAGGGGGATTGCTTCGCTCAGGACGCGATCGCGGATTCTGGGTCGCAGTCCTTTTTCTGTGACAACATCCACCGGACAATTCAGCAGGTCTTGTAGTTCCATCAGCAGACCACCGAGGTCAAGCAGGCTACGTTCTGCCTCCATTTCCACCAGAAAATCCACATCGCTGTCTGCGTCAGCTTCGCCCCGTGCCACAGAGCCAAAGACGCGAACATTGTAGGCACCATATTTTGATGCTGTTGCTAAAATCACTTCCCGTTTTTCATGCAACTGTGCCCCAATGTTCATAAGCAACTTTCCATTTTGTCTTATTATCCCATCATCCTACTGCGATCGCTGCATTCTTGAAGGCGGCTCAGGCATTGCTATGCCTCGGCTGTAGTTGCTGTAGTAGAGCTTGGGTCAGCAGACGATCAGAGAACTGGGCGGTTTGCCCTGTCGCAATCGTATGGCGTAAAAAATTCAGGAAGTCTTCCTTATAACAATGGTTCGGACAGTTTTTGGGTGAGGGGATAGACAAGAAAGCTATCGATCCCTTAGGGTGCTGATCAGAAAAAACAAGCACCAAACCGATAGCTGTATGCAAATTGTACAAAGTTTACTGGAGAAAATGGGCGGGTTGAGCAAACCCCAAATCAAGGGACTCACCACGCTGTTCGCCACCGTCCTCATTGTCTGTGGAAAAGTGAACTTTACGAATTTGAGCCGCTACAGTTCGTTGAGCGAAAAGACGTATCGCCGCAGATTCCAGCAGTCGTTCCCGTTTACCCGGTTCAACCTGGAAGTGATTAGAGCAGCAATGCGAGAGGATGGCGCGATGATCGCCCTGATGGATTGCTCGTTCATCGCCAAGAGCGGGAAGCAGACCTTTGGGTTGGATCAGTTTTACAACGGCAGCCACGGTCGAGTCGAAAAAGGGTTAGAGGTGTCGTTGGTGG
This sequence comes from Phormidesmis sp. 146-33, assembly GCF_052939515.1. Taxonomy (NCBI): domain Bacteria; kingdom Bacillati; phylum Cyanobacteriota; class Cyanophyceae; order Leptolyngbyales; family Leptolyngbyaceae; genus Phormidesmis; species Phormidesmis sp. 146-33. Next base: position 57,715 of record NZ_JBJPHU010000025.1, on the reverse strand, counting down.
CGGTGGTGAATGTTGAGACAGAAGTGGGGTACAGCGTACAAGCCGAGCAGACCTTTGAGCAGGCGATGTTTCCTGAACTAACGCGAATGGATTATTACCTGGATCAACTTCAGCGAGTGCGCCCACAGCTACCTGAGCAAATTCGCTATCTTGCGGTCGATGGCGCGTATGCAAATCAACCGTTTATCACCGGAGTCGTGGCGCTGAAGCTGGAGGTGATTAGTCGCCTGCGGCGCGATGCGAACCTGCGCTTTGTGTTTGAGGGGCAGCAGAAGGCACGAGGTGCCAAACGCAAATACGACATTTAGCAGACTCAACCCGGTTCACCTAGGTGTGCCAACTGCAACCGGGGTTTGACCTCTACACCCAAGTCGTCTGGCACGTCTCGCTCAAGCGTCAAATTCGCCTCGCTTATCTCAAAGACACCCGCAAACCTCACAAGCCCAGCTACGTCGTGCTGTTCTCAACCGATGTGCATCAAGCCGCCGAGCAAATCTATCGCTTCTACAAGTTACGCTTTCAAATCGAATTCATCTTTAGGGATGCCAAGCAGTTCACCGGATTGAGTGATTGCCAAGCGCGAGATGTCAAAAAGCTCGATTTTCATTTCAATGCCAGCTTTACCGTCCTGAATCTTGCCAAACTCGATGCCCATCAGCAGGACGCTGGCAAGCAACCCCTGGTCTTTTCGATGGCGAGTCTCAAACGACGGGCACTCAACGACCATTTGCTGAACCTCTTTATCTCAAAGTTAGCGCTGTCCCCAAAAGCGATTAAATCTCATCCTAGCTACCAGAGTCTTCGCTCATACGGCGTTATCACTGCCTAATTCTGTCCAGAGTGTTGATCTAAAGCAACAGGTCTATTAGACAAGAAGCCAAAAGAAGAAGTTAAAAGCTTTGCTATTCCTGTGGAAAGCGCAACTGCCACGATGAGTACCAGACAGTCCAGGCAGATTCCAAAGTCGCATACGTTTCTTCTGGAGAGTTTTTTAAGGGCGTGGAGAGATGAGTCCAGAGACAACGAAAATCGCGAAGGTTTGAGCGCCCAAATAGCCAGGGAGCAATGCGATCGATTCTCAAGTCATGAGCATTGCGATTGTCCCGAAACTGAATTCCCGTTACGGTGCTGCCACCTTGGGGATTGATGCAGACACTCAGATAAGCCTTATTTTGGTCAGAGAATACTTGGTAGAATCCGATTCCAGGCTGATGACGAATGCGGGAACGATCGTTGGTAAGACTCTTTTGATAGTCTCTGAGATAGTGTTCTACATCACCATCGGTATCGACTAAGTAGCGAATTTCGACATCAACAATAGATTGGTTTTGAGAATACTGATAAACCTTTCCAGCAATGAAGTTACGACGAATGGGATGATCAGCTAGAGAACGGTTGCCTGCTGACTTCCATCCTGGTAAAGCGATCGCATCTGGAAACACAAAAGGCGTTGCGGCGGCTCTGGGTTGATTAGGTTTAAAAATAGACTGACCCAACACAAAAAGAACCCCTCCCAGAAGGGAAATTAATAATCCAGTGCGAAATTTGTCAGTGTTCATCAGATTGCGGAATCAGAAAATTGCAGAATGCGCCAAAACTGAAGACGGCGATCGTTGAAAAAATCAAAGATCCATCGCCCACATGCCAGTATTCAAACGCCGACTGATTGGACAAGGCAACCAGGACAGCCATCAGCGCCACTCGCAACCCGTTGATCGTGAAAGCGAGGGAGAACGCGATCGTGACCAGCCACACTTTTTGATGAAATCGAGTTCGGCACAAAAACAGATAAATCAGCGCCAATCCCAATAGTTGCAAAATGACAGCTATCCCAGAACAGCCTGCATAAACTCCGATCGAGCCTCTAGGTAAATGAATCAACAGCCCCTGACGCGAAACATCAAACCCCAGACACCACAGCACAAATGTCGAGAATCTAGCCGTTAGTGGAGACGGATCGATGAATAGAGAAACGAATCCTGGTGGAATTAGAAAGAATGCTAAAAGCATTAATTCTCGCCAGTAGTGTTTGAGTCGAGACATACCAGAAGCAATCAAACTGATGCCGAGAACAGAGACAAAAGGCAACAATCGTAAAAAAATATCGTTTCCAATCAGAAACTTACTTTTGATCAAGACCAGTGACATCAGAAATGCACCCAGACTAATCGAAAAGATATCACCGCTGAGATTCAATTGAGATCGCTTTTTGAATACGAGAGCAGCGATCGCAAACCAAAATAGAATGCTAGATCCCATGAGGTCAGTATTTTGGCTGTGAGAAACTAGACTGAGATGTAGCGCGATCGTTCCTACCAGCAAACCCAGCAACAAATATTGAATTCCACGCGATTGCTTCATACGGACTGTCAGATCAGTGACGGAAGGGGTGAATTTAGAATGAGGCGATCGCTTAACGTTGCTTCCATCGTTTCCAGCCAAAGCGCGACAGGAGTAACAAAACGGCGGCAAGGCTGCCCAAAATTTCTCCAGGTTCGGGGACAGGATCAGCCCCGTTGCCAGTCGGTTGATTCATTCCTTCAGGCGTTTCCACAGGCACCTGTACCGTTTTTCCAGAGTTAGGTTCGACTCGATTTTCTTGACTCACCGCAACGAAAGCTGTGTACTTTGATAGTAATCGGTATTCTAATGCAGTATCTGTGACTGATTTGATTCCAGCTTCTGTTTCCTTCGCGAACATTTGATTGGTTAATTCTTTAATTCGAGCGCGTCCCCAGAGTTGGGCAATGCCACCCGACAGCGGTGACGAAGATGAGTTACCAGTATTCGCAAAATCGACTGGGACAATTTTCTCGTAGCGTTTTCCTCCGATCGCCGTTCCCGTAATTTTGAGGTTACCATCTGAGCGATCGCCCTTGCGTCCAAAAATCACCAAAGGCTGATTGGCAAACAGATCGGCTGTCTTAAGCGGATAGATTTGTGGAGCGGCTCCTGACCCTTCCCACGTGATCTCAATGTTGGTCAAAACGGGATTGTTGATGTGCTGAAAGAACTTCTCGACGATCGGGCCAGCTTTCTCATTAGGCATCACGACTTGAGAAGTTCCTCGTCCGAGTTCGGCGATGCGATCGATTAAGAAACGGTTAGACACTTCTCCCACCCCAAAACTGTAGAGTCGATTGCCTGGTTTCAAGTTTTTTTGCACTTCAGCGATCACCCGTTCATCATCTCCAATCAAGCCGTCCGTGATCAGTACAATGCTGCGGAGTCGTCCATCTACGGCGGGCGGAAAACTCATCACTTTTTGGATGCCGTTAAACAATTCGCTGCCGCCATTAGCCTCTAGTTTGTTGACGTACTCGATCGCTCGTTGGCGGTTTTCTGGCGTGTTGGGCAACGGTTTGTCTGACAGTTGAGTCGTGACGCTGGCGAAGTCGATAATCGTAAAGGTGTCGTCTGGATTTAAGCCCTTCAAAAAGCGGCGCATTAGTTCTTTAGAAGCCTGAATAGGTTGCCCTCCCTGTGATCCGGAGGTGTCCATCAGAAACACGACATCCTTGGGGACAATCTCATTGGGCTGGTACTGCAAGGCGGGAATTAAATAGGCAGCAAAGTGTCCTCCTCGGCGATCGGTATCCGTTAACACCGTCGATTGAGCCGTGGTATCTGCAACCTGATATTTCAACACCAGATCTTTGTTGGGGATCGTTGTTTCATTCGCCAATTGAATGCGCGTCACTCCGCCATCTTGAGCGGTTTGTACCTGATGAGACGGAGAATTCATGCCTTTAATGGGTACACCAGCATCGATCTCGACCGTAACTCTGATGTCTTGCCCCGATCGTGTCTCTGGTGCTTTCGTTGCGGGTAAAATTTTATTCGCGTCCGCAATCACACCACTGGGAACATAGCGTGGCCCAACCACCATCGGAAAATCAAACTCATAGTTTCCTTTCTCGAACTTCAAACTATTGGTATATCGAATCGTTACATCGATCTTTTCACCAGGTTTAATATTCGCAAGAGACTGTGTAAATACGTTGTCGCGTTCTTGTTCTAGTAATCCTGCGGTTTTGCCGTCCTGTTTCGCCTGATCGTAAATTTGCTTTGCTTCCTGACGTTTTTTGATCAGTCCGCGAATGATACGATTTCCGACTCGAATTTCCATATCATCGACTGCCGCTTCATCAGGCAACGGGAAGACATACACCGCCTCCAACGGTTTGTTGAATGGATTAGTGAACGTCTGCGTGACTTCGACTCGTGACACATTTCCAGTCACCCGCGCCATAACTTCGGTATGTTGAAGCGGAAAAGCTTGCTGTTTGTCGTCTGTGTTGAGGAAAAGTCCTCCGATCGCCGCAGGCTGGTTCTGTTGGGGTGGACGTTGATAGTCAGGCGTACTGTAAGTCCTTGATACCATTTGCGTAACGGGGAACATCAGCGATCGCGCCCCCGCAACACTGGCAATCAACACAACGCCTGCTGCAAGCCACCGCTTTTTAAACCGACGATGGGGTGCTTTTAAGTCTTTCAACACCTGGTCAGCCGAAAAATAGCGTCGAGTGGTGCCGCTTTCTAGCAGCTTATTGAGAATTAATTCAAGCTGAGGCGTGATTGTTTTACGTTTTGCGTGGGGTGTTGTCGTCAGGAATCCGTCTTGCGTTCTCGAACGGGTTGCATATTTTTTGACGTAGTGTTGCCAAACCCATTTATTTTCACCACTATCAAACAACTCAAAGGGCGACATTTCTGTTAGCAAGTGAATGCAGGTGACTCCCAAACTGTAGAGATCGCTGGCGTAGATTGCCTTTCCTCTAACTTGCTCTGGGGCAGTGTAGGCGGCAGATCCGATCATCGTCCCGGTTTTGCCCAAGGTGGTTTCTGACATGTATTTAGCTGCTCCAAAATCAACGAGAACTAGCTTACGATCGCTCGATCGCCGCACAATATTTTCGGGCTTGATGTCACGGTGAATGACTTGATGAGCGTGAATAAATTGCAAAATCGGCAGAATATCCTGCAACAGTTGACGAATTTGGGCTTCATTAAATGCGCCATGCTCCACCAACTCTTGAGCCAGATTGCGACCGTCGATAAATTCTTGCACCAGATACTGCCGTTGATCCTCCTCAAAGAATTCCAGCAGTTTGGGAATCTGCGAATGAGTGCCCAGTGCTTCTAGTCGTTGCGCTTCTTGACGAAACAATTCGGCTGCTTTTTCGGTGTTGTCCTGCTGCTGCGGAAAAAATTGCTTGACGACACAGTAGGGTTGCGTGAGGGGTGATTCGTCGATGACCAACAACGTTCGCCCAAACCCACCCTGACCAATCAAGCGAATCGCCCTGTAGCGATCGTTGAGCCGCAGTTTTGTTCCACAGTGACGACAGTGTTCAGCATTAAATTCGTTTTCTGGATGCTGGCACTTGGGATTAAAACAATAAGACTGCTTGGGGTTAACTGCTTTTTCGGCGGGAGAAGTTTTCATGGCGATCGCTGGAGTGCAAAAATATTTGGATTGCTAGAAGTAAAGAAACTTGTTAAGGATGGATTGAGCGCGTGAATGGTCAGACAACAGAATTTGTAAGCTATAGTGAATACTTTATTCAATAAAAGAAATCAACGGCAATACAGGAAAGTTAAGGATAGTTCAGCTAGTTTTTGCATTAAAATTCTGACCTTTGGGCAAGTTCGGCTTTGACGCTACCAAAAAGTGAGTTTTAATGAGGAAAAGTCCTGTCTGCCTGATATGAATGTGGAAACCGCGATCGCGCTGGCTGATCAGTTATTGCTCAAAAAAGCTGGAAAACCGATGAATGACCTGCAACGACTGGTTTTTCGGGGTGCGTGGCAAGGCAAGAGCTTTACAGAAATTCATCAGGACTGTGCGGAGCGGTGCGGATTGGATCATCTAATGCGAAATGTCGGCCCAGAGTTATGGAGACTGCTCTCTGAAGCGATCGGGACAAAGGTAACAAAGAACAATTTGCAGGGGCCGATCGAGCGGTTGCAGACGGTTTTACCCAGTTCTCTTCAAGCCAGTGTGATTGGTTTCAAAGAGATCGCTGCTGAAGCCGATCGCCATCCCTATGAGTCGGAGGCGTATCAGGAGATTTTGAAGCCAGGGGCGCTGATTCGGATCAAGGCGGCTCAGGACATGGGAAAAACCTGGCTGATGGAGAAAACTTTGGCCCAGGCGAGACAAAAAGGCTACCAAACCCAGGCGTTGAGTTTCGATTTGTGTGACAGTACGATTTTTACGAATTTAAATAAGTTTTCTCAGTGGTTTTGCGCCAGTGTTGCTCAATCTTTGGGCTTACCCAATCAACTGAGCGATCGCTGGAGTGATATTTTTGGCTGCAACTATAACAGCACGCTGTATTTTGAAACCTATTTACTGCCAGCAATCACGACTCCATTCGTTCTAGCATTGGATAATGTCGATCTGGTGTTTGAACATGCTGCGATCGCTAACGATTTTTGTGCCTTGCTGCGGGGCTGGAATCAACGAGCTACCCAGGGAGACGAGACAGGCACCATCTGGAAAAAGCTGCGGTTAATCGTCGTGCATTCTACTGAAGTTTACGGAGCGTTAGACATCAATCACTCTCCTTTAGGCGGCGTTGGATTAGTGATCAAACTACCCGAATTTAGCCTCGATCAAGTTCGAGAATTGACGCAAAAATATCAGCTTGGTTGGAGCAATTTTGAGGTAGAAAAACTGATGGCGATCGTCGGCGGTCACCCCTATCTAATTCAACAAGCGCTCTCTCAAATTGCTCACCACAAACTGACCCTCGACCAGCTATTACAAACCGCCACAACTGAATCGGGGGTCTACAGCGATCATTTGCGTCGTCATTTGATTCACTTGCAGCAGCAGCCCGCTCTTGCTCAGGCCTTCAAGACGCTGATTAGGGTCGATCGTCCGCTCCAACTCGACACGCTTCAGTCCTTTAAGCTTGAAAGTATGGGGCTGGTACACCTTCAAGAAAATCAAGTGATTCCTCGCTGTGAATTGTATCGACAGTACTTTCGCGATCGCCTCCCATGATGCATCCTCTCTCTTATCAAGTGGGCGGCAATCTAGCGATCGATGCTCCCACCTATGTCACCCGCAAAGCTGATCGCGACTTGTATGAAGGTCTAAAAGCAGGAGAATTTTGCTACATTCTCAACTCGCGGCAGATGGGAAAATCAAGTTTGCGCGTTCGCACAATGCATCGGCTTCAGTCTGAAGGAATCGCCTGCGCGGTGATCGATTTGACGACGATCGGGATTGAGCAAATCAGCCCAGAACAGTGGTACGCCAGTCTGATCGGAAGTCTGGTAAATAGTTTTAAGCTGAAAATGGATCTGGTGAGTTGGTGGCGCGATCGTCAATTACTTTCGCCCGTTCAGCGTTGGAGTCATTTTTTAGAAGACGTTCTGCTGAATCAGATTCACAGTCAAATTGTGATCTTTATTGATGAAATTGATAGTGTTCTTAGCCTTCCATTTCCGGTTGAAGATTTTTTTGCGGCAGTTCGTGCTTGCTATAACCACCGCGCCGAAAGTTCATCTTACCAGCGTTTAACATTTTCTCTATTAGGCGTTGCCACTCCTTCTGATTTAATGCAGGATAAGCAACGGACTCCCTTTAATATTGGGCAAGCGATCGAGCTAACCGGATTTCAACTCCCCGAAGCAGACGTGTTGGCCCAAGGGCTTGGCAACGATCCGATCGTGACCCTGAAAGCCATCTTGCACTGGACGGGCGGACAACCCTTTCTGACCCAAAAGCTCTGTCGATTAGCCGTTCAAGAATCCACCACAAACATCGATCGCCTCGTCCAATCCCACATTCTCGACCACTGGGAATTTCACGACGAGCCAACCCACCTCAAAACCATCCGCGATCGCCTCCTCCACAACAAACAACGCGCCGGACGACTCCTCGGACTCTACCAAAAAATTCTTCACCCAAGCATCCCAAACCCCACTCCTCACTCCTCACCCCTCACTCCTCACCCCTCACCCCTCGGCATTCCCCCCGATGACAGCGCCGAACAAATCGAACTGCGGCTCTCTGGTCTCGTTGTCGAGCGACAAGGCAAACTGACGGTTTCCAATCCGATTTATGCAGCGATTTTTGACCTGGACTGGGTGCAAAAGGGGTTGACGGGGCTGTGTCCCTATTCGGAGGCGCTGGCGGGTTGGATCGCAGCTAATCGCGATGAGTCCTGGTTGCTGCGGGGATATGCACTGCGAGAAGCTCAGAGTTGGGCGGCCGACAAGAGTTTGAGCGATCGCGACTATTGGTTTCTAGATGCCAGTCGCGAGTTAGAAAAGCGAGACGTTGAGAAGGCATTGGCAACCGAGAAACACGCCAAGGAAGTGGCAGAACAGGCGAATCAAATTCTCACTCAGGCTCGACAAAAAGCAGAATTTGCCCTGGAAACCGAACGCCAAGCCAATCAGCGACTCGCAAGAACTCAATGGAAAGCTCGATGGGTAGCTCGACTGGGATTCATCATGCTGGCGCTGTTGGCGATCATTTCGATCACGGTCAGTTTAGATGCGCGTCTTTTGATGCAGCAGGCAGAGGCAAAACGCAGAGCAGCCGAGATTTCTAGCCTCAATGCTTCGAGTCAATTGCTGTTGTTGAGGCATGATCAGTTGGGAGCACTGGTGGCGAGTGTGAGAGCAGGTCAGCAGCTTTTGAGTCCCTTATCGGGACGGAAATCTGAGCAAAAAAACAGCGATCGAGGCATTTCAGCGATCGAGGAACCTTATATCGATCGGCGGTTAGACAAAGATAATCTCACGGCTCAGACCACAGACGCACTGCAACTGGCAACCTATAGTATTCACGAATTAAATCGCCTCCAGGGACACCAGGATAAAATTAATAGTGTGGCGTTTAGTCCCGATGGACAACAGATTGGATCAGTGAGCGACGACGCAACCGTTAAACTTTGGCAATCAGATGGACGATTGATTAAAACGCTTTCCTGTCGATCGACAACATCAATAATTCAACGCTGCGGCATCATTAATGGGATTAGCTTTAGTTTAGATAATCAATCGATTGTAACGGCTGAACAAACTGGAAAAATTAGAATTTGGAACCGAAATGGTGATTTAGTTCAGACAATTAACGCGCATCGAGAAGCGGTTGAAAGTGTTGCAGTGAGTCCCAATGGTAAAGTGATTGCTTCAGCAAGTTGGGACAATACTGTTAAACTCTGGAATCGGAACGGTGAAGCGATCAAGACAAAGACCATGATGAAACATCAGAAAGCTGTCTACAGCGTCAGTTTTAGTCCTGATAGCGAAAGGTTGGCAACGGCTGGACAGCAGGGCGACATCAAGCTCTGGGATCTCAACGGAAATTTGGTCAAACAGTGGACAGCCCACCCTCAACAGGTCAATAGTCTCAGCTTTAGTTCTGACAATCAAACGCTGGCATCTGCAAGCAACGATGGCACCGTTAAACTCTGGAAACAGGACACATTACTCAAAACCTTGACCCGCAAAAATGGATCAGTTTACAGCGTTGCTTTTAGTCCTGATGGTCTGAGTTTGGCGGCTGCTTATCAAGACGGCACAATCAAGCTTTGGCGTGTCTCAGATGGCAGTGAGATTGATAGCTTTCAAGGACACAAAGGAGCCGTTTATGGCGTGAGTTTTAGCCCTGATGGTCAAAAGCTGGCAACTGGAAGCTATGACAACTCGGTGAAACTTTGGAGAATTCACAATCCGCTGCGGCAAGATCTCAAGGCTCACACAGCGGAGGTCAATAGCGTCAGTTTTAGCTCAGATGGGCGAATCGCTTCTGCGGGTCAAGATGGCAGCGTCAAACTCTGGAATTTGGCATCCACTGATGCGACCGATTTCACCTTCCTCAAAACGCTGACTCAAGGTTCTAATTGGCTTCAAGCTGTCAGTTTTAGCCCCGATGGGCAAATGGTTGCGATCGCCAGTCGAGATTCAACAATCAAACTTTGGAATCGCAATGGCGCACAAATACAAACGCTAAAAGGACACAAAAATCGAGTCTACGCCGTTAGTTTTAGCCCTGATGGACAAACGATCGCTTCCGCAGGCTATGATGCCACAATCAAACTCTGGAATCGGAATGGAGAGCTTCTGAGAACGCTCAAAGGTCACAGTGGTCGAGTTTACAGCGTTCGATTTAGCCCGAATGGACAGCGTTTAGTTTCAGCAGGAGGCGACGAAACGGTGCGCGTGTGGACTCCAAACGGACAGTTGCTCAGTACGCTACGGGGACACAGTGGCAGAGTCTATGGGGTGGCTTTTAGTCCAGATGGGCAGATGATTGCATCCGTGGGCAACGATGGAACGGTGCGATATTGGGAGTTGCCCGATCTGCTGAAGCAGATATCTCTTCGAGGTCGCTTACTCAAAACGTTTCAGGGGGATGAAGGCCCTGTTTACACGGTGAGTTTTAGCCCAAATGGTCAGACGGTTCCTTCGGAGTTGCGCGGAGCGCTAATCGCAACGGGTGGTCAAGATGGCAGCGTCAAATTATGGAGTCGGGATGGCAAGCTAATCAAAACTTTGAGGGGACATCGGGATGTGATCGAGAGCGTGAGTTTTAGCCCGAATGGTCAGATTTTAGCGTCGGCAAGTCGTGACCATACGATCGTTTTGTGGCGTTGGGATCTCAATCTACCGGAGCTATTAGATCAAGGTTGTGACTGGCTCCACGATTACTTGCAAAATAATTCAAATGTGAGTGAGGACGATCGTAGCCTCTGTCAAAAACGCTCCTAGCGCACCTTCTATTTTTTAGCAAGCGTTCGTATCGTTGAGCAGAAATTGATCCGATCGCACCCGCTACATTTCGAGACGGCAGTACTGCCAAAAATCCCAATCGAATCAGCCAGGCAGTGTTCAAACCAGTTTGTGAAAAATCTGAATCCGACATCTCCATCACGTTCTCAATTTGGGAGGATGAGATCAAGTGCGCGGATCTTATGCACCGAGAATGGTTGGAGCAGAGAAAATAGAAGATGATTGTACGATCGTCGCTACTGTTGATCCTGCATTAAGAGCAAAGATAGAGATAAAGACTTTAGAATATGGCTTTGCATAATGAATGGATTGAAATCAATACCTATCGAAGTTGGCAGAGGTTGAGCATGTCGGAAAGGTGCGGAAAGAATTTGGCGAGAACTATGTAATTAATGGCGATTAGTGGAGACATTAGTGGAGACAGTGCAGTAACGAAAGGACACAGAATTGATCGCCGATCGTCATGGGAATCGCTTCGATTTGACAATTAATCTGAACGCTGCCTAAGTCAATCGTTTCTCGCCCTCTGTAGGGATATCCGGTTTCGTAAACAGTGCAAATTTGGGAATCATCGCAGACAGATTTGTGTTTGGGAATAAAGCCACCACTCCATGATTGAGTTTGGGTTCTCCACCAGATCCGTAATTTCTTTTCGGGATTGTCGAGTTTGTGTTCGGTGGGTTTGAGTGAGTAACGCCAGACAATCAGTGCAGCGTTGTCAGATCCTTGCTGAATCATTCTCACCAGCGTTGCTAAAAGTGATGTTTGATAGGTTTCTGAAAGTGATCGTGCCGTATCAAAAGAGATTCCTAAATCATTGAGGCGAGGAATAAAGGACGATCGCGGCATTAACAAATCGGCGGCACCCTGATCACAGAGGCTTTCTTTGCGTTGTTCGCTCCAGGGCAAGGAGTTAGCGATCTCTAAGTGAGCGTCGAACAACAGTTCCATCAATTCGTGTCCTTCGGTAAAGCGCTGTCGAGCGATCGGATCGTCTTCTTTGATCAAAATCGTCCCGGTGTTGCTGTCAATGAGAATTCCCTGCTGCTCATCCAGCGGTGCGCGAATGGGATTGGGAATGCCAAAGTGGTTGTAAATCAGAGAGAGATCGATCGCAGGTTCATCGCTTAATCCAGCCGATCGCCGCAAAAAGTCCACGTATAAATAGACATCTTCCTCACGTTGGAGTGCGCCATAACGAGCCAAAAAAGCATGTCCAGGATGGCGATAGTTCATAAATCTGCCCGATCGACGGCGACGGTGAGCGACTCGTTGATTTTATCCTTTTCCCATTGTCACCTTGATCACGCTGTAGAGAAGCTCCCATTTTTCGGGCGTGGTAGGCTGTTGTCCGCGATATTTGAGTCGAGCCAGCATGATCACATCGTCAGGGGGCAGTTTCGCAGATTTGGCAAATTTAGCGAGACTTGGCGGCAATTTTGGCTCTTCTTGTGTCGTCAAATCGGGGGATTCTTCCTTAAGTCCCAAGGTGGCGGAGAGTTTTTCACGAACTTGCCAGGAAAGGTTGGTGGCTTGCCCCCGCTCGATTTGAGATAGATAGTTGCGAGAAATCCCGATCTTTTGGGCGAGGTCTTCCTGGCTGAGATTTTCTTGGAGGCGACGATCGCGAACTTGTTGTCCAAAGTGATTCATAGCAGTTGTGATAACTATAGTTTGCAAAATTTGTCATCAGACATTGCGTTAGCCACAACACTCTGATAAAGTAGTACATACGAACCGTAAACCGTCGTTCACATTCTACTCCTACTCCAGCAATAAATATCAATTTTAGGTACAAATTTTTTACCCGCGATCGCCCACGAGAATTCATCCCAAAAACTATCGCCAAACGAGGATCTGCTATGAATTCCAAACCGATCTGGCAATGCAAAAGTTTAAGTCAAAACTCAAAGCCACGACCGCAAAAATCTAGAAAAAAACTCAGCAAATTCTGGCAGCGGTTCACCATGCAGCAGATTGATTGCTCGATCGAATGGCACATCCGCAACTGGAATCTGAGTGGCTGTTGGGACGATCTCACAGACGATCGCTAAACCAATCGCCTTCACCTACTCAAAATCGTCGGCTGCCCCCGGTTGATTGAGAAATTCTTCGGCAGATTTGCCCGCAGGCAGGGCCGGTGAACTGGTCGTAGAAGGTTCTGTCTTTGCGTCGGGCTTAGTAGCGTCGGGCTGGGCAGGCGATGAGGGGACAGCACTGGCAACCGAGGGCGCGATCGGGACTTCAATAATCCGTTGCCAACTCACATCACCCGAAGGCTCGATCGTAACCTGAATTTTGTCTGTGGGATTCGCTTTCGCAATCACTTTCCCATCTTTTTCTGATTGTGCAGGCTTCTCTTCGGGTTTGCTGTCTGATTTCTCTTCAGATTTCACATCTACCGTCGAGGCTTTCTCACTTGATTTACCGTCGCGTTTAATCAATTTGCACTCAAAGATTTCACCGGGCTTCGCTGCTTTGTAAACACCACTGCCACAATCGACCGTTACCTGCCCCACTTCTTTCTGTAACCCTTCCTGAACAGCCGTTTGAATCTTAGCCATGTTCAGGAGCCCCTTGACGCTAGGAACCTCCCACTGAACTTTGCCCTGACCATCTTGCTGAGTCACCGGAATCGCAAATCCGCTATTAGAATCCAAAATGCCCACGCACTCAAACACTTGCCCTTCGGCAGGCTTAATATCTTTGGGACAAATCACAGACGTTAATGAGGTTCCGCCTTGCTTAACAATGCTCTCTTGAATGGAGGCCTCCATCTGAGCCGCATCCAGCGATTTACCACAACCCGTGAGCGCGATCGCACAGCCGACCACTCCCAAAAAACCACGAATAGAAAAACGAATTACGATAGCAAACCTCCTCATAGAAAAAACGATTTAGGGATGCAGTTGAGGAATGCGATCGTACACTGGAGTCATCACCCCTAAATAACTTTCTTTCGTTAGAGTATCAAAGTTGCGAATGAGTTTGGTTAATAGAAGGTAATGGTTGGGATAATAGTCGATTAATCTTAAAAAGTCATGAATGGACAAGCGTTCAGTCGGCTCATCTTCAGTTTGTTGGTGACGTTTGCAATTGTTTTGAGCAGTCAACTTGTAGCCTCTATGCACCCTCCTATCGAGCTTTTAAGCGATCCATTTTTGCAGCTTCCAACAGAGTCGTCTGTGCGCGTTGTCTGGTTTACGGAGTTTACGGGCCGCCACACGGTTTCTTATGGGACAAACTTTGAGCGACGAGCGATCGCGACGACCACAAAACTCAGCCGCACCCGCGAAGATCAAAATTCTAGAGTCGCAGAACAAACGCAGGATGGACAAAAATATCAACGTCCGATCGACCGTCCGATTTGGCGACACGAAGCTATCGTAGAAGGCTTAAAACCAGGACAGCGCATTCCCTACGGGGTGACGAGCGTGCGCGAAGATGGTCGAGCGATCGCCAGTAAGTCTTTCACTTTAGCGCCCAATCCAACTGTGGGAACTCCTCTAAAAATTTTGCTCACGTCTGACCATCAACTCAAACCAATGGTGCCTGCCAACCTGCAAAAAGTGGTGGACACGATCGGGCGAGTCGATGCCGTTTTTTGTGTCGGTGACTTGATCAATGTGTCCGATCGCGCGTCCGAATGGTTTGACGATAATCGCGGGAATGCCTTCTTTCCTAGCCTGCAAGGTCGGGCAAATTATCAGCTAAATGGTAAGCGGTATCAGGGTGGCGAAATTATTCAACATGCTCCCCTGTATGCAGCGATCGGGAACCATGAAGTGATGGGTCGATGGTCAATGCGGACGAGCTTAAATGAGCAGTTTGACGATGCCATTCCGCGATCGGTGGCTGAGAAATTAGACGGCGCAAAGTTGGATGAATCCTGGCTCAAAAATCATTCTTTTAACACCGATACTTACGAAGAAATTTTCACCTTTCCAGAAAGTTCTACCGGAAAAAAACGCTACTACGCGACGACCTTTGGCGATGTGAGATTAGTGGTTCTCTATGCGACCAATATGTGGCGAACACCGAGCCTGGAAGCAGACGCAAAAGGCAAATATCGCGAGCGACAATCCGATTTCAATCAGCCCCAAAACTGGGGATATGGTCAGCATATTTTTGAACCGATCGCCCAAGGCAGTCCTCAATATACCTGGCTAGAATCAGAGCTTGAGAGTGCAGCTTTCAAACAGGCGAAATACAAGATTGTCATGTTTCACCATCCGCCCCATTCGCTCGGCGAAAACGTTGTCCCGCCTTATACCGATCCTGTGCCAGTGGTTGCTTCGCAGTTCCCCGAAGAGGTAATCGCCCGCACCAAAGACAAAATCCAATCCATTCGCTATGAATATCCTCAAGCAGATGATTATTTAATTCGAGATGTCGTACCGCTGTTGGAACGCTCAGGCGTACAGCTAGTTTTCTACGGTCACTCACACTTATGGAATCGATTTGTCAACGCTAAAGGAATCCACTTTTTAGAAACGTCTAACGTAGGAAATAGCTATGGTGCCTATGTGGGAGAGAAACAGCGATCGCTTCCCAAAGATAGTAGAGAAACCTATGCGGCGATCGACAATCCCAATGGATTAAAACCCATCACTCCCACACTCAAACCATTACTAGACGAAACGGGAACGCCAATGCCTTACATCGCCAGCAACGAGATCACAGCCTTCAGTATTTTAGACACCGGAACTGGAATCATCAGCAGCTACCATTTTGACACCAAAGATCCCCAAGCTTCCGTTGTCAAATTTGACGAATTCAAACTCTAAAACGTGAATTCGATGAAGTTTTTCCACTGCATCGTTTTTGGTAACTTCTTTGCTAGAAATCCCTCATTCCTCATCCCTCATCCCTCATCCCTCCACCGCCCCCGGTTGCGCTTCAGGTTTGCGAGTGTACCACCCGGCCCAGGCAATTAGAACCGCTTGCAAAGGCAGTCTCGCCCAATAGAGTGCGGGGATATGAGGAACGTTCTCGATCGCAATCTGATTCACAGCCATATTGATATTCGCGGGAAACACTGCAACAAATAAAGCAATCAATCCCCAAGCGGCCGCCACACTCACAAAAGGAATCAGGAGTCCAATTCCTCCCAAGATCTCAAAGAAACCACTGATGTAGACAAGCGCCAGAGGATACGGAAGTTGGGGTGGCACAATTCTGACATAAGGAATCGGAGTCAAAAAGTGAGTCACTCCCACCACGCTGATCGAAACGGCCAAGATCACTCGCAAAACTTCTTTTCGCCAGCCCGACTGATGACTTGAATTCATAAAATTAAACCTTAAATTAATTCTGAAAATAGCAGTCTGGATGATATCTTTACCTCTACCCGCAGTCAGTAACTTCTCGATCGGGCGTTGCAGATTGGATGTGAGATGTCCTGGAATCAGTGCAAATCTTCTCCTCACAAGACCCTATAGAACTAACCTTCTCCAAAATGATTATGAGAACTGCACAAAAGAAACCGACTCAGAAACGACGGCTGCCAAGGATTAAAATTCTAATTCAAGATGGACGGTTTCAAGTCGTTGGCATGGGAGCCTGGTACTCTTACTGGCGCGACCCTTATCATCTGGTGCTGACGATTCCCTGGATGGGGTTCTTTTGCCTGATCACGCTGACTTATTTGGGCGTTAATTCACTGTTTGCGATCGCCTACTTATTGGGCGGAGATTGTATTGCTAACGCGACACCGGGATCGTTTCTAGATGCGTTCTTCTTTAGTGTACAAACGCTGGCTTCGATCGGCTATGGAGCCATGTATCCCAAAACGGTGTATTCCAATTCGGTGGTGACCGTTGAAGCGATGTTTGGTCTGGTGGGCATCTCGGTGCTGACCGGGTTGGCGTTTGCCCGCTTCTCAAAACCGACGGCTCGTGTGGTCTTTAGTCGAGTTGCGGTCATCGCTCCCCACGAAGGTCAACCTGTCTTAATGTTTAGAACGGCTAACAAGCGGCGCAATCAGATTTTAGAAGCACAGATGCGGGTCTACCTGATGCGCGATGAAGTGACCAGCGACGGACAACACATGCGGCGAATTCACGACCTGACGCTGCTAAGAAGTCAAACCCCAGGCTTTAATCTAAGCTGGACAGTGATGCACGCGATCGAGGAGTCCAGTCCGCTTTATGGATACGATGCTGACGCATTGGTGAAGATGAATACGTCGATCGTGATTTCTCTAAGCGGCATTGACGAAACGGTGACTCAAGTGGTTCATGCTCGCCATACCTACGCGGCTCAAGATATCTTCTGGAACCACCGCTTTGTTGATATCATTCACTTTACCCAGGAGGGACACCGCTACATTGACTATAACCAGTTTCACGAGGTCACTTCTTTAGAAGCGGTCACAGGCTGAATGGGTTTGACAACAACTCGCCCATTTTCGACCAGAGTGCAGCTTTTGAAAGGGGTTGAATGAGGTGGAGTGTCTCGCTGACTGCAATCACTTTGATTTTGATAATGCTGCGTTTCGGATTGTTGATTGAGAACAGAGATGCAGCAACCAACCCCCGACGTAGAGGTAGACATAAAAACTGTATTGAACACTACCTATATTATCGCCCCGATCGCCCTCGTTGTCTCCCATCTTTATGAGGATTTGACGGCTCAATCAGGAAAAAATAGAAGTGATCGTCATTCAATATACCTGTAGAAATTTGACCAGACCTATAATAGGAGCGATCGTGAGAGCGATTGTCCGATTTGGCTGATCAAGCTGAAATTTTTTGAGATTCATGGCGCTACCTTCTCAACTAAAATCCCTGGGAATTCTCAATAAGCTTTCAGCCCTGCGGGGCATTGAGTACCTGATTTTGGATCAGCAGTTCTGTATTTTGGAACATTCTGCTGGCATTTCGCGATTCTCTAAGGTGCCTGTTCAGTCGGGTGAAGACGTGCGATCGAGCTTCCCTGAATTGCGTGGACTTGAAGATCAGCTTGGAGCCGTTTTACACCAGCAGAAACCTGATTTTGAACTCAAAAATATTCCTCGATCGACTCCCCGATCGGCTCCTGTTTATTTCAATCTGACGGTTTTAGAAAATCAAGCCGACGCAGGCTTTGAGAATCAGTTGATCCTTTTAGTCGAAGCGGTAGCCGAGCAGGAGGGAGCAGGGAGCGATCGTCAAACTCAATTACAACTGCAAGCCTCCGAAGCAGAACTTCGTGCCTTATTTGCGGCGATGACGGATGTCGTGATCGTGAGAGACTCTAACGGACTCTGTTTGAAAATCGCCCCCACCAACCTTAGCAACCTTTACAGACCAATCGATCAAATGGTTGGCGCAACGCTACACGAAACGCTGCCACAACTGCAAGCGGACATGATTTTGGCTTACATTCGTCAAGCTCTGGAGGCAAAGCAAACGATTTATGGCGAATACAATATTACCGTTAATCATCAAGAAGTCTATTTTGCTGCAAACTTCTCCCCCATCTCCGAAAATACCGTCATGTTGGTGGCGCGAAATATTACCGCTCGTAAGCAAGCAGAATTTGCTTTAAAGCATCTTTTAGAACAGGAAACCCAACAGCGTCAAGAACTCACCAACAAAAATATCGCTCTAGAAAAAGCAAAGCGAGAAGCCGAAGCCGCCAACCGGACTAAAAGCGAATTTTTGGCAATGATGAGTCACGAAATTCGCACGCCGATGAATGCTGTAATTGGCATGACAGAACTGCTGTTAGACAGTCATTTGACCCCACTACAGCGAGACTTTGTAGAGACGATACGCAACAGTGGTGACTCACTGCTGACCATCATTAACGACATTCTAGATTTCTCTAAAATTGAGTCCGGAAAACTAGCGCTAGAGCGGCGATCGTTCAATTTATTGACCTGTCTCGAAAGAGTTTTTGATCTGTTAGCGCCCAGAGCCGCCGAAAAAGGCTTGGAGATGTCTTATCAGATCGATCCCAACACCCCGGATACGATCGTCAGCGATGTGACACGAGTTCGGCAAATTCTTCTCAATCTGGTGGCGAATGCAATTAAGTTTACCAACGTGGGCGGGGTGACAGTTTCGGTGACGGTGCGGTCTGCTCCAGCAGATATCTCTTCGAGATCACTTGATCTGAAAACGGCGGATGTGCCCTGTTCTAATGTCATCTGTTTTGCGGTCAAAGATTCAGGAATTGGCATTGCCCCCGATCGCCTCGATCGCTTGTTTCAGCCCTTTAGCCAGGTCGATTCATCCATCACTCGCAACTATGGCGGTACGGGGTTGGGATTGGTCATCAGTCAGCGTTTGACGGAGATGATGGGCGGTGAGATTTGGGTCGAAAGTCAGGTCGGGAAGGGTTCGACGTTTTACTTCTCGATCGTGGTGCCTGCGGTCACATCAAGTTACCCACCAGCGAATGCAAAAGATTACCCTTCTAATCATCATCAAACTGCGTCAAATACAAAGCTGTCGGAACGCTACCCACTCAAAATTCTTATCGCTGAAGATCACGTCGTCAATCAAAAAATGGCACAGCTTTTACTTCAACATTTGGGATACTGCGCGGATATTGTTAACAACGGGTTAGAAGTGCTAGAGGCGCTCGATCGTCAGGCTTATGATTTGGTTTTGATGGATCTGCAAATGCCCGAAATGGATGGCTTGACCGCGACTCGTCAAATCTGTCAAAAAGCCAGCCGACCCAGAATCATTGCCATGACTGCCAACGCTATGCAGGGCGATCGCGAAGAATGCCTCGCCGCCGGAATGGATGACTACCTCAGTAAACCGATTCGATTAGACGCTTTGACGCGAGTGCTCAGTCAAACGCCAACGGTCGAAAGCACCCCACACCTGACAACGCTTTCTTTACCCGCTGCCCTCGATCCAGATGCATTCAGCCTCCTGTGCAACCTGTTTGAGGGCAGCGGCCCCGCTCTGATTGATATTTTTGAGTGCTACCTGAGCGAGGCTCCTCAGCTTGTTTTGACGATCAAACAGTCCCATGTCCAAGCTGATCCGATTTCCCTGGTTCGGGCTGCCCACAGCCTAAAATCAAGCAGTGCCTACCTGGGTGCCAATACGCTTTCTCAACTTTGTGCAGATTTGGAAGCGATCGGTAAAACCAAAACGTTTGAGGCAGCAGAGACTTTAATTGTCCAGCTTGAGAGTGAATACGATCGCGTCAAAATTGCCTTAAAGCGAGCGCTTGAGAAGATTTAGGGAACCGAGCTAACGCTCCTCTAGTCAGCTTCTTGAGGATGCTACCTTGATAAGCTAATTTGTTTGCGGTCTGGTAGGCAGAGAATTTGTGAGCATCCTACAATCAATGGGTTGACCTGAATGACTGGCACGGGGCGATAATGGTGAAGCGAAGCGTACGATCGACAAAGACAATTGTGGGAGGGGCGGCGATCGCGTTCCTTTCGATGGCGACACCAGGGTTGGCGGCTGAGAAGCTCAATTTGCGGCTGGGGCCGTTTGAGCAGTCGGTTCGGGTGACTGATTTAGAGAAATTTGCCCAAACGGGAGAGGTTCCTTCAGCGTTGCAGCTTTATTCGCCCGTGTTGACTCCCGAATTGCGAAAAGCGTTGACGAGCCGATTGCAGCTAGACCCCAATTTGGGCAGTCAGGTCGTTGAGGAAATTCTGAAGTCTCCGTCTGGCAAGCGATTGTTAGAAACCTTGCAGCAAGCCTCTCCAGGGCTGACGATCGAGCAGCTTCAAGCCGGATTTTGGCTCGCCGCCAGACAAGCGAATGGACTGGATGCCATCAGTGTGTTGAAGTCAATTCCGCAAGAGACGGTGACGATCGATGTCACGCAAGCGATCGGGGTGGCTTCTCAAGTCAACTTTTCTCTCTGGAAGAGTCAAGCCATTAGTTCGCGATTAGAACGAGATTTGACGCAAAAAGGGGCTGAGTTTCGTCCCACATTTGACCCCTCGGTTCCGGGTGCGGCAACGGTGCAAAAACAAACGTTCACTTTTAGCGATCAAGCCAGAAATCGCACAATTCCAGTTGATATTTATTCGAGTCAAACGGCTCAAGGGCCACTGGTTGTCATCGCTCCCGGATTTGAAGCAAACCGGAGTTTTTTGGGATATCTAGCGCGTCATTTAGCGTCCCACGGCTTAACGGTGGCGGCTCTTGAGCATCCTTCTCTCGCCAATCGGGGCATTCCTATTTCTCTCAAATTAGATCAGCTTGTACCTGCAAGTGAGTTTGTCGATCGCCCCAAAGATATTAGTTTTGTTTTGGACGAACTGACGCAACTCAATCAACAATCTGGCACTCTGCAAGGCAAGCTAAATACTCAGCAGGTGTCGGTGATTGGGCATTCTCTCGGCGGCTATGAAGCCCTGGCCCTCGCCGGAGCAGAACTCAATTTGGATGATCTACGCAACTTTTGTCAAAGCGGGAATTTGCTTCAGAGAGTGCCAGCAGATTGGCTCCAGTGTGCGGCATCAGGTTTGCCCAACCGTCAAGTGAATTTACGCGATCGCCGAGTCGTGCAAGCGGTCGCCCTTAATCCTGCGATCGGTCAAATTTTTGGCAAGTCAGGCTTAACTAAAATCGCTACTCCCACTCTAATTTTGACCAGCACAGAAGACACCTTAGCGCCGACCTTTAGCCAACAGCTTCAACCCTTTTCTCAATTGCCCAAACCTAAATATTTGGTGACAGCGATCGGCACGACTCATCTCAGTGTCAGCGATCCGGACAACTTTAGTGGGGCGATCGGTGAAGGAACCTTGGTCAAAGAGCGCAGAGGACAAGAAGTTGCTCCATTGCGTCAGTTTCTTCAGGGTGTGAGTTTGGCATTTATCAAACAGCAAACACCAGAGGCCAAAACATATGAAACGTTTCTCACCTCTGGCTATGCTCAATCCATTTCTACGCCTGGTTTACCATTGCGACTGAATACAGAAATCCCTGCCAGTCTGTCGCGCTGGTTAAAGTTAGCGTCTATTTTCTAATCAGCTTTTTAAGGAAGCGATCGCTGTCTAATAGACGTAAATTCGATCATTAGACACGTTGATTAGCACAGTTCAATGAACTCCTTCACTTCAGGTTTGAGAGCATTCCCTAAACCTCCCACAATCACTCCCACAACCACTTCCACAACCACTTCCACAATCAAAGGACTTAAATCAAAGTAAATCGAAGTTCTACAAGTCCCCCAAATTGGGGGGTTGGGGGGCGAAGATCTCAACAACGAAGCAATAACTCAATCAAATCTACTTGTCTTAGCTTGCGCCAACTCCAGCAGGAAACTTGATCTCGGCAGGAGCCTGTTGACCATCGGGCTTGATAGCCTTACCTTCGACAAAAGAGCGTAGCATCCAGGCCATTTCTTCGTGTCCTTCCATCAATCCGGTGAGGAAGTCAGCCGTTCCTTCATCGTGGAATTCTTCGGAGCATTGGTCAATGTGTTCGCGCAGGTTGCGAATAATTTCTTCGTGATCCTCCACCAGGTTTGTCACCATACCATCCGAGGGAGGCACATCACCTGTGTGTTCTTTGATTGTGGAATACTGCAAAAACCCTTCTGCTGTGCCGACAGGGAAGTTGCCCAGAGTGCGAATCCGTTCTGCGATCGAGTCAATGTTTTCACTCAAAATCTGATATTGCTCGTCCCACAATTGATGCAGTGAACGAAACTCAGGGCCGGTGACATCCCAGTGATATTTTTTGGTTTTGATCACCAACAGATAGGTGTTTGACAGGTCACGGTTCAAGAGTTCACAGACACCCTGACGCTGTTCATCCGTTAATCCAATATTTAACTTACGCATTTGAATCGCTCTCCAGCATTGCTGTACTTTGACTATTGCAACAAATCGCAACCAATCTGAGCATCAGTCATAAGGAGGAAGGGCAAGGTGAACGCGATCGATTCCCCGCCTCAAAAGGTAGATTTTCTTCTTACACTGAAATGGCACGGTTCAGGAATTTGCGATGTCAGAACGTTTGGATCGACTTGAAGCCATGATGGAAAGTCAGTTTGCCCTCAATGCTGAACTGAGAACAGCGATCGAAGTTCTCAACAATACTGCACAAAGTCAACGACAAGAAAGCGTCGAACTGCGAAAAACAGCCGAAGCCCTTTTACAAATCGTTCAGCGACATCAGCGAGACATTGAGTTTCTGACAACTGATCGTCAACATCGCAGCGATCGACCTGGCGCTTAAACAGGACTCACCTTAGCCCGATAGAGTAAGCGATCGCCCTGACGATATCCCGCATAGCGCACTCTGACCAATGCTCCGATTTCTGCGGTGCCGTCCATCAGTTGGTGTTCTTGAGGATTGTAGGGAATCTCAACAGCCACGGAAGCGATCGCTTCAATTTCCCAGTCTGCCAACAGTCGCTCAACAGGACGCATTAAGGGAAGCAATTTTACAGCAGCTAGTTGCGAATTTTGTTGTGCTGCATAGCTGGCCGCCGACCATTGTAAAATCCACGGCTCTAGCGTTTGTAAACTCATTTGCTGAAATTCTTGCCACAGTTCTTGACGCTGTTGGGTTAAGCGTTCTTGAAGGCGTTGGTATTCCTGTTGATAGTCTTGTTGGGTGGATGAAGCGTTATCTTCGACAGACAGTGTGTGAGAAAGTGTATCTTGGGCGAAGGCTGCGAGAAAGTTAGAGAGTGTAATTCCCAAAGTTTCTGCTAGTTTTTGTAACATCTCGACCCGCATCTGTCCGATTTCACCTCGTCGCAAACGCATCACTTGCTTTTCAGAAACACCCGACTTTTGAGACAGTTGTTTAAACGTAGAAATCCCCCCCAACTGCATGAAGTGCTGCAACTGAGGGGTAAAGTTTGGCTGACTTGATTGAGTCATCGCGTTACGAGAAGACAACAACCTAACTCATAACCCAAAACGGGATCGCAAGTTCAGCATGAATTTAGAACAACGAATGCGGAACGACTAGAATTTCTTCATCTCTCATCCCTCCTCCCTCATCGCGAAGCGGAACAAAGTTCTCCCTACTCCAACAAACTTCTCAACATCCAAGCCGTTTTCTCGTGGGTTTGCAGACGTTGGGTGAGCAGATCGGCCGTGGGTTCGTCGCTGGCAGATTCGGCAATGGGGAAGACCGATCGCGCCGTCCGAGCCACCGCTTCTTGTCCTTGCACCAGGAGACGAATCATCTCTTCGGCTTTGGGGACACCAGGGGTTTCTTCGATCGAGCTAAGTTTCACATATTCGCTATAGGTGCCAGGAGCCGGAAAGCCCAGCGAGCGAATGCGTTCAGCAATTAAGTCAACGGCCAGCGCCAACTCGGTATACTGCGTCTCAAACATCAGATGGAGCGTGTTAAACATCGGGCCGGTGACGTTCCAATGGAAGTTGTGAGTTTTGAGATACAGCGTGTACGTGTCAGCCAGCAGCCGAGAAAGCCCTTCGGCGATCGCTTTGCGCTGAGATTCTTCGATACCGATGTCGATGACTGGATTGGTCGTTTGAGTTGCCATAGTTTTCTCCTGAATGGTCTTCCAAATAATTGTGAAAAGAGAGCGGCAGGCTTAAGTGATTTAACTGCCTTTAAGAAAATAGCCGAAAGCGTCAGATTCTCAAAGTTTCTAAGCAAATCGCCTCACGCTAAATGTCTTTGCAACACAGATCGCGGCGCACGTCTGACCCGGCAGAGAATCGTTTCGTGCCTCAGACGACTACAGGCTTCGTAGCGGTGACAGCCAGAAAAGCCATAAAACTGGCCGTCTACTTCTAACACATCGATCGGTTCTTGTAAGCCAATCTGGGCGATCGACTCCATCAAGGCCGCCACTTTAGTCTGATCGTTTTGCCGAAACAAAGGGCGACGAATTGCTTGAATGGGGATTTCTTGTACCCTAACCATACGCTACTCTTTTGGGTGACTTCTAAATCATACTCGTTATGACTACGGCTTGACAACTTATTTTGCTAGATTCGGTGTGAATGCGCTCAAATTCCTCACTTCGGTTGCGAATTCGGGAAGCCCCCTAAATCCCCCACAGGTGAGGGACTTTGAGCTAGATGTAAACGAGTCCTCTTATCCGAAAGTCCCCCAGAATGGGTAGTTGGGGGGCAGAAGATCCAAACAACGCAGCGAAAAAACTTAATCGACCTCACCGAACTTTAAGTGATGCCAACTTCAGACTCAAACCACGATCGCTCAAATCGACATCCTAAATGCTGTTGGATTCTCAGCAAATCTTGTTTGGCGCTGTTGAGGCAGTTGGTAGCGCCTGGAGAAGGCGTAATGTTAAATCGAATGCCGTTTCCAGGGTCGATTTCTGCCTGACCGAGAATCAGTTTTTGCTGCGTTTTGTCGATGATCTGAGGACGAATTCCCCCCACGCCATGCGCGAATTGTAGATTACTCAACTGTAACGAGGGCACAATTTTTCGAGCATCTTGTAGAAATAGGCGACGCTCAACCAGCGGCACTTCAAACGCCATATTCTTGAAAATGTAGTTACGAATGTCAGGCACTTTTAACAAATCCCACAAAACGCTAACCACTTTTCCATCGAGACGCAGCACTTCCAAATATTCGCCCAACGTCCGCAGGTGATAGCGTTCCAGTAAAGGCAGCGGCAGGGCGGTGGGGCCAAATCGCGTCTTACCGGGCACCGTCACATCAGGGTCGCCATGAATCGCCGCAAAAGGCAGCTTATCGTTTTGCACCGTGTAAACCTTGCCGTTGAGAACCTGGGGCGTAAAGTAAAAATTGCCCGCGATCGGCAGACAAGAATACTCCAATCCGATTCCCATGCGGTGAGCAAACAGTAGGCTGTGTCCCCCCGCCGAGACGACTACAAACCGCGCCATCAAGGTGTCCTCAGCCGTCGTGATCCGGTAGTTTTCGCCGACTGGCTCGATCGCTTGCACTTGAGTTCTGAGTCTCAGGTCGATCGTTTTGTCGGTCGTTTGCGCCTGATCGACAAAGGATTGGGCCAGGGTACCGTAGTTGATGGCGGTGTATTCATTAAGTAGGGCGATCGCGGCTAGAGATTCGGGGCGATCGTGCCCATTGAGATTGACGACATTGGGTTCGACCTCAGCGATTTGAGCTTTCTCTAAAAACTGCATTCCGCTAAAGTGAGGCTGAAATTCTGTATAGCGATGGTGCAAAAGCTCACATTCTAAATCGCCAATTCCCAACACCATTTTAGGAAACTTGTAGATCACCTGGTCTCGAACAGCAGGCGGCAACTGCTCCCCATAGCGCACCAGCATTCGAGCGGCCCGTCTGACTTTTAGCGCTTTTTCTAGCGTGTAGTTAGTCTCAATGTCGCCACAGTGAATCGTCTGACTATTGTTGGTTGCTTTAGAATTGACGGCTGCGATCGTCGGATACTTCTCCAACAGTGCGACTCGTTTTAAGTCAGTAAACTTTGACAGCGCATACAGGAGGGCCGTTCCTGTTACCCCACCTCCAATGATCACAACGTCATATTCCGCCATGCTATCCCCTTGAGCGATCGTGCTTATTTTCTCTATTGTGTCGTAAGTGGCTCTCGATCGGGAAGGTACAAATTTAGTTAAGATTCCACTGAGTGATTTGGAACGGTTCTAGTTTGTGTTGGTTAGAGGTTCAGCTTGGTGTTTCTCTAATAAATGGTTAAGTAAATGGTTAAGTTTGAAATTAGCATTGACGTTAGCGTTCTAGTTTGACTGTGAATGACTATGAATTGTTCATGAATTGCAGATGAAACTGGGGCGATTGATTTAGGATGAACGAGGTTTAATTTTAATCTATTAGAGAGGCGCGAGGATTGGGCAATTTATCCATCGAAGAGCAAGCATGGCAAGCACTTGAAGAATCCATTGTCTATTATCAAGGACAACCCGTGGGCACGATCGCCGCCCTTGATCCAGAGATTGCGGCATTGAATTATGACCAGTGTTTTATTCGAGATTTTATTTCTTCGGCACTGTTGTTTTTGATGCAGGGCAGACCTGAGATTGTCCGCAATTTTTTAGAAGTTACGCTCAAATTACAGCCCAAAACAGGACAGCTAGACTGCTCAAAACCCAGTCGTGGCTTGATGCCTGCTAGTTTCAAAATTGCGTCATTTAACGGGCAAGAATATATCAAAGCAGACTTTGGCGATCATGCGATCGGTCGAGTGGCTCCCGCGGATGCCTGTTTGTGGTGGGTGATTTTGCTGCGCGCTTATGTGATTGCGACTCAAGACACTGAGCTAGTTGAGCGAGAAGATTTTCAAGAAGGCATTCGTCTAGTTTTAGAACTGTGTTTGGTGACGCGATTTGATATGTATCCGATGGTGCTGGTTCCCGATGCGGCTAGTATGATCGATCGTCGTATGGGCCTATATGGACATCCGCTCGATATTCAATCGCTGTTTTATGGTGCGCTCAAAGCGAGTTTGGAGTTGCTGACTCCCAATCAGACAAACCAGTTTATGATTCGAGCCGTCAAAAACCGTCTTGATCCGTTGCTCAAACAACTACGAGAACACTATTGGCTAGATCCAGAGCGGCTAAATGTGATCTATCGCTTTCAAGTCGAAGAATATGGCGAAGAAGCGCTGAATCAATTCAACATTTATTCTGACTCGATTCCGTTTTATCGGTTGGCTAACTGGCTGCCCGAAGCGGGGGGCTTTTTGGCAGGTAATTTGGGCCCGTCTCAGCTTGATTGCCGCTTCTTTTCGTTGGGAAATTTGATGGCGGTTATCCTGTCACTAACGACTGAACAACAATCGCACAAAATTCTCAACTTGATCGAGCTACGCTGGAGCGATCTGGTGGGTCAGATGCCGATGAAGCTCTGTTATCCCGCCCTCGAAAACTCGGATTGGCAGACCGTCACGGGGGCTGATCCCAAGAATCGTCCCTGGTCATATCACAATGGCGGAAGCTGGCCCGTTCTTTTGTGGATGTTGACAGCGGCGGCCAAAAAAATGGGTCGAGGCGAATTGGCTCACCATGCGATCGCCGTTGCAGAACGTCGGCTCGTCCAAGACCAATGGGCTGAATATTACGATGGCCCAGACGGTCGGCTCATCGGCAAAGAAGCGCGAAAATTTCAGACCTGGACGATCGCGGGTTACTTGTTAGCCAAGGAGTTGATCAAAAATCCCGATCACTTAAAGTTAGTGACCTTCTGGGAAGGGATGAGGGATGAAAGAAGGGATGAGGGATGAGGGATGAGGGATGAAGGGTAAAGATGCCAGAGTTAATAACGTTTGCTTGATTGAGTTTTTTGGCTTCGTTGTTTGGGGCTTCTGCCTCCCAAGCTGCCAGTTTTGGGGGACTTTAAGACAAGATTTGTAGTTCAAAATCTCTGGCTTATGGAGGATTTATAGGCGTTTCAAAATCTACAATTGCGGCATTTCACCACACGTCAATTCTGAGCCGTAAACGATTCATCCTTTATTCCTTCTTTTATCCCTCACTAATTAACCGCAATAGTTCATCTGTGGAGACTTTGCCGCTCATCTCTGTTCCTTCTAATAAACTGTCGGCCAGGTCGCGCTTGTGGTGGTGGAGATTGACGATTTTCTCCTCGATCGTACCCTCCGCCACGAGTCGATAAATGGTGACAGGGCGGTGCTGACCGATGCGATGGGCGCGATCGGAGGCTTGATCTTCTACAGCAGGATTCCACCACGGATCCATGTGAATTACATAGTCGGCGGCGGTGAGATTGAGTCCAGTTCCTCCAGCTTTGAGGCTGATTAAAAACACATCGCCATTGCCAGATTGAAAGGCATCGACTCGTTTTTTGCGATCGCCCGCCGGGGTACTGCCATCCAGATATTGATAGCGAATATTTTGGCGATCGAGATAGTCGCGAATCAGATGCAAATGATCAACAAACTGACTGAATACCAGCGCTTTGTGGCGGTTGTCTAATAGCTCTGCGAGGACTTCTCCAAACAGTTGTAGTTTGGCACTGGGCAACGTCATATCAGAACTGACTAGCTGTGTATTACAACAGGCGCGACGTAGCTTCATGATTTCTGCTAACACTTGCAGATGTTTTTGTCCCGCGGCCGCATCGCTGTTTGACAGTTTAGAAATGGCTTCTCGGCGCAGCGCTTCATAAAATGCCATTTCCTCAGAACTTAGCTCGACGTTTAGCACGATTTCCGTTCGAGACGGGAGTTCCTCTAGCACCTGATTTTTGGTACGGCGCAAGAGAAAGGGTTGAATCAGTTTTTTGAGTTGGTTGCGGGCTTGTTTGTCGCCATATTTCTCAATCGGTGTAGCAAATCGTTGATTAAAACTTTCTAACGAACCAAGCAAACCGGGATTGATAAAGCGAAAGAGATTCCACAGTTCGCCAAGATGATTTTCGATCGGCGTTCCCGTCGTCAATAGTTTGAATCCGCCCTGCAAATTCATCGCGGCTTGCGATCGCTTGGTTGCAAAATTCTTGATCGATTGGGCTTCGTCTAAGACGATCGTTTGCCAGGAAACTTTAGCCAATTTTTCCGCCAGTTCTTCTTGTTGCAACAAGCCATAGCTGCACACCAACACGTCAAACGGCTGCAAATCATCTAATACTTTTTGGCGATCGCCGCTCCCAAATTGAATCATATTCAGCGTCGGTGCAAATCGTTGGGCCTCGCTCATCCAATTCATACAAACCGAGGTAGGCGCGACAATCAGCGTGGCACCCTGGGGCGCACGAGTCAAAATCACCGCCAGCGATTGCAGGGTTTTGCCCAATCCCATATCGTCTGCGAGACAGGCACCGACCCCCCAATGAGCCAGCCGCGCCATCCAGCGAAAGCCGTCGATCTGATAGTCGCGTAGGTCAGCCTGCAAAGTGGAAGGTAATTCTGGTTCCAGGGTTTGCACTTCTTTGAGACGTTGAATGTGAGCTTTCCAGTGTTGATCGACTTTGAGATCGCCCACTTCGTCAATCCAGTCTTCGATCGCCAAAGCCGCCAGAGGATGAATTCGTAGCCCTTTTCCCTGTTTGTCCCCATAGGTTCGCAGATCATCCAACCGTTTGCGAAACTCTTGCGTCAGGGCGACAAATTCACCATTACCAAGCGGAATAAATCGACTCGAACTTTGTCCCACCAATTCCATCAAGCGTTGCATATCGAGAACACGATCGTCATCCAGCCTCACTTCACCTGTGGTATCAAACCAATCATTTTGACGTTGAATTTTTAGTTTAAAGTCATTCAGTCCAGCATGATGACTGACGCGCAGTTTTTCACCTTGAGGCCATTCTAAAATGACGCGATCGGCTATATTTTGCAGTTCTAAAAGTAACTCTAAACAATCTTCTGGATCTTCAATGAGCCATTCTCCATCGAATTCTTCATAGTGAGACAAAGTGGAACAAGCCTCGATCGCACTCTGGGCCAATTGCTTTTCTTCGCGCAGATTTCGTGTGGTTTGGAGCCGTTTACCTTCGATCTCTGCCAGAACGATCGCCCCACCCGCCCCCGGACGATAATAAGAGCCACCTTGAGCAAACGGACGCACCAACACCGCCACTTTTAGCCCCGTCCCCGCAGGCAACAGGTGAATGTGAGGTTTGGGATCAGAGGGCACTTCTTCGGCAACGACACCGCCCCCAATGTCAGAATGCACCGTCACAATGCTAGAGACCGCCTGAATCGCAGCCAGTACCCGTTCTTTGGCGGCTGTGGGCACTTGTAAGTGATTTTCCTTACCCAAGATTTCCGCAATTCGTCGATGTTCGGCGGTGATTTCGATGACCTTCAGACGAGTCGGAGTTTCCTTGATGGCGAGAATCTTTTTGTCTCCCTTGAGGTCGGGTGAAAACTGTAGCGTTAACTGATCCCCTTTGCCTTTTTTGACCAGGAGTTCGGGTTCTCCTTTGACGACTTCAATTTTCGTCGCTGGCGTTGCGTCCCAAAAAACGAGTGGATGACCGATGAGAGAAACGATCGCTCGTTCGCCAAAGGCATAATCGATCTGACCGTAGTAACCATAGTTGTAGGCTTTGAGGTGAGAGCAGACCTGAACATCCTGCTGCGTCAAATAGCTAAAACTATTGGGATTGGTCAACCGTTTGAGGGCGATATTGCGACCCTTGCCCCATTCTCCTTTGGCGTTGAGGGCTTGCTCACGTGGTTGGAGCAGACAGCCCGACGTTGAGTAGGTGACAAACCAGGCGAGACGTTGATGAGTTTCAGATTTGGCGGCAGGCTGGGGGTCTTTGTGCAGATTGGTCAAGGCAGTCAGGCAGAGTTCCCACGGCTCCTGATGTTGAATCAAACCAGCCAAAGGAACAATGCCATTTTCTTGACGCACTTTACCTAATGGACTGCGAGGTTTGAGCCGCAACAAAATTTCGCCCGTTTCCAGCATGAGCCAGCGATATTCAGCGGATTCAGCTTTGCGATAAAACGGCTCCAGCAGCTTAGGCAGATGAGTTTTGGCATAGTTGGCATCCACCCACAAAACGCACAGCGCCAGAAACAGAATCTCTAAACTGTGGCTGTTTGAGTCGGGAGCCAGGCTAATTACAAACTCTTTTTGCGAGAGATCGCCCTGCTGAAATTGAGCGACTTTTTCTAGCGCCACATAGATCGTACTGAGCCAGTGTTTTGCTTGTCGTCCCAGCCCTGCGTAGATTTCGGCTCGTTTGAGACTATCGCCCGATCCCTTTCTGAGCAAGGCTAATACAAAAAACAGTCCACCGACTGAGTGAAGGTAAGCTTTCTTTTTGCCGTGGCCTTTCTGGAGAGCGGTGAGGGCGATCGTATACTCTCCAATTGCCGCGTCATCTTCTCCCCGCAAAAAATGTAGCCATCCTCTCAGAGCGGCGGTGCGGGTGCGGTAAGGCTCAGAGAAGCGATCGCAGATTTCCTGAGCTTGTGACAACTGACCCCGCAGGAGCAACTGTTCGGTAAGCAGAATGCGCTGCATGTCGGCACTCGACGCTTTCTCACACTCCGATCGCAGCAGCGAAAAGGCTTCAGGTGCAGGAGTCAAATTTAGAAGCGAATCGTTGAGAATACAAATCAGGGCCGTTTCATACAATTCCTGGGGCAATGTGCAAAACCAATCGGCATCAAAGGGATTGTTGCAAACCCGCGTTAGAATGTCGCCAATTGAAACTTTGTTGAGATGGTAGCTATATCTTTCGTAATCTTCTAACTGTTGCTCGATGTGTTTAACATCTTTGCGATAGAGTCCAATCCGAACTTCGCGAATCAGTTGTTGTTCATTCTTAAAGTTACGTGGCCCCTGGTCTTTCCAGCGTTGAGGAATGGGTAAAAATCGCTCGATCGCACTCACAAACGTCTCAAACCGTCCCGCCTTTAGAGCATCACGAGTGGCAACTTCCACCAATAGCGGATTGCACTGAGGCCCCTGTCCGCCCTGCTGAATAATTAATTGAGATTCGAGTAAGCGATCGAGATAAACCTTCAACGTCGAACTAACAAACGCCTTGTCTCGTGCATCTCGTGTCCCGGTGTGGTTGACGCAGTTTAGAAATGCAGTTCGACTGACTGGCTCATAGATGACTGAAAGCAACTGAACGATCGCTCGATCGGGAGCCGCCAAGTTTTGATAGTTCTCAATTAGCTGCTGACGAAGCTCTGTTAGATTGGGTTGAGAGTCAGTCATAGCACTTGATGGAGACAAGAGTTGATAACACTAAAAATAATGTTCTCAAGATCTAATTCTAACCATTTAGAAAATCTCCCCGAACACCATTTGGATTAGTGTACCAGACGCTTAATTTTGAGGAGTTGCAAATCTAGGAGAACACTCACCCAAAATGACAGAAAAGGACAGGGAAACTGAATCCCCCATCCTTTTCAATTCAGACTTTTTGATCTAGAACCTTACCGATTCAGGCTAACGATCAGGTGCCCGAAGTCCAGGAGTTGATGTACTCGGTTTGTGCAGCGCTGAGGGTATCGATCGAGAAGCCCATTGCCTGCAATTTCAAGCGAGCGATCTCTTGATCCAACTCTTGAGGAATCGAGTAAACGCCAGGGGTCAGCTTGCCCTTGTTTTTGACGAGATATTCAGCCGCCATCGCCTGGTTTGCAAAACTCATATCCATCACCGCACTGGGATGCCCTTCAGCCGCCGCCAGGTTAACCAGACGACCTTCGCCCAAAACGACGATCGACTTGCCACCCTTGAGCTTGTACTCTTCGGTGAAGTTGCGAACGGTTTGCACATCAGTGGTGCGTTCTTTCAGGGCTTCGAGATCGATTTCAATGTCAAAGTGACCAGAGTTGGAAACGATCGCGCCATCTTTCATTACGTCGAAGTGTTCGCCCCGGATCACATGCTTGTTGCCCGTCACGGTAATGAAGATGTCGCCCTTC
Source organism: Phormidesmis sp. 146-33 (assembly GCF_052939515.1). Taxonomy (NCBI): domain Bacteria; kingdom Bacillati; phylum Cyanobacteriota; class Cyanophyceae; order Leptolyngbyales; family Leptolyngbyaceae; genus Phormidesmis; species Phormidesmis sp. 146-33. The sequence continues at coordinate 24,682 of NZ_JBJPHU010000025.1, read as the reverse complement.
GCTGCCGCATCCGCCATCGGCATCACCTGAAAACCATCCATCACAGCCTCGATCGCCGCTACAGGGTTGATCTCTGTCACGATTACGTTGGCACCCATGCCTCGCGCCCGCATTGCCGTGCCTTTGCCACACCAGCCATAACCCGCGACGACGATCGTTTTGCCCGCCAAGAGAATGTTGGTCGCCCGAATGATCCCATCCAACGTGGATTGGCCTGTGCCGTAGCGATTGTCAAAGAAATGCTTGGTTTCCGCATCGTTGACGTTCATCGCCGGGAAGGTCAGTACGCCATCGCGGAGCATCGCCTGCAACCGCACAATTCCTGTCGTGGTTTCTTCGGTCGTGCCGATCAGGTCAGCGAGTTGGTGTTTGCGGTGTTGCACCAGGCTGGCTACGACATCACAGCCGTCGTCAATGATGATGTTGGGACGGTGATCCAACGCAATCTGAACATGACGATGATAGGTTTCTGCATCTTCACCTCTAAAGGCAAAGACAGGAATTTCGTAGTCTGCGACCAGACTGGCTGCCGTATCGTCTTGGGTCGAGAGTGGATTGCTGGCAATGAGAATTGCATCTGCACCACCCGCTTTGAGGGCGATCGCCAGATTTGCGGTTTCGGTCGTGATGTGGCAGCAAGCAGTAATTTTGACTCCAGCAAACGGCTGCTCTTGGGCAAAGCGATCGCGAATCTGTTTGAGGACAGGCATTTCCCGCCCAGCCCATTCAATCCGCTGTTTACCAAGAGGCGCAAGCGAGATGTCTTTGATTTCGTACTTCGCCCGGACGGGAGTTGCAGTCATGAAGTTGTTTCCTCAGAAAAGTCAAATGTGGGTGTGAGGGATTCGTTCCCCTCTTAAAAAGTTAGCCTGCAATCTTCAGAGTGATCTACTCCAGAGTCAGCCACCTTTATTTCTCAGGGTGAATCTAACACAGGTGAGATCGCTTTGAGTGCCCCGCAGGCGATCGTCTTAAATCAGCCGCAAGCGATCGCGATGCCAGTCACCATGCATTAGACCAGGCGGACAAGAGTCTGCTAAAGCGTGAGTTTGCGTATACGGAGACTATCCCTGAAGAGGCTATGAACCCCGATTTATCCTTCATCAGGTTCCATAAGTAAGTCAAGTCCAGACCAGAAGCTTGTTCTGCGCTTAATGAGCATGGCACAAATCTCTGCTCAATTGTAAAGATTCTTTAAACCTGTCAACTGAACCACTCCGTCGTTACATTGTTCAGTACGTGTGTACTACAATAGGAATCAGTTGAGTTGTTTCCCCATCGCAAGCAGGTTTCAGCCTGGTGTGAGCAAACTTTGTCAGCGACCTTTTGGAGTTGACTCAAAGAGATCGCCCTCAGCGAATGCCAACTTTAATCCTCAGTGCTTTTACTTGACCTCTCTCAATCTTAACTGAAGTCGGAAAGCCACCCTTGACGGGTAAGATCCTGCGTCCAGTCGGAGCGTTTGAAGACGGTAATTGCACCACCCAAACCCCAAAATCTGTAGTGAGCATTGGCTACAATATATCTATACAAAAGAGTGCTTCAATCTATGCAAATTGGTCGCTTTTTCTCCTTACAAAGAGGACGAGTTGGGCAATATCTTTCCCCCAGAGTTTTAGTGGTCAGGCTGCCTTTTCAGCTAATCAAGCCCCAAGCATTTTGCTACTTCGGCTTTGAAAACATCACTCAGGCCCAAAAATTTGCCCAACGTTTGACGGTTTCTGGCTATCTTTTTCAGCTACAAAAAAGTCAATTTATCACCCATTTACCTTACGAAATCAAGCTTCTAGGTCACACCGACTTAGCTAAAGCTCTCGCTTACTGGGATCGACAAGACACCAAACAGTTTGGTCTTAACTCCAAGCCCCCTGTTGCCGCTCCTAAAGCCAAACGAGAAGCCGCGATCGCTTCGAGTCACCCGCAAGGAGTCGCCGCCTGATTTCCTGCCTCACCCCTCCCGCCTCTCTTCCCCTTGTCAATCGTTGTGGTTTTGAACTACAATAGTACAAATGATTCAGGTTCTCATGTCATGACCAAACATTACATTCTGCACCTTGACCCCGCCGCCAAGTACGAATGGGATCGTTGCTCTTTGCGTGACCCCATTACCGCCGATCGCCCCGCCATTGCCGAACTGATTGCCGAAGCCGTGGGTGAGCAAGCTGGCTCTTATTTGGTCGCCGTCAAGATCGAAGTCCAAGTTTTAGAAAAAGCGGCTCCTGCCTCCCAGCCAGTTCACACGCACGAGTTGCCAACTCGACCCCTTGCGGGTAACTCGGAGAGATCGGCGCTCCCCCAGCTTCAAGAACTCGTGGCTTAAGGGCTGCTTTTTGTCCGTTGTTCGTAGTCCAGCGTTGATTAAACGCTCAGTCCGCTACTGACCACACCCAATCTTCGAGGAATGCCGTCATGAAACTTCGTTTAGGTCAATATCCCGCCGCGATCGCTCAAGCTGCCCAACATGTGAATGAATTGGAGCAACACATTGCTGAAGTCCGTCAACACATCGCTCGATTAGAAGGCAATGCCGATATGGTGGTGGCTTTTGAAACTGCGCTTAAAAATGACAACCAGCGCAAAGCCCGCCGATTTGAAGTGCTGCAAGTCAACCAAGAATACTCCCGCGCCGTCGATGCTCTCAATCGGGCCACCACCGAAAAATCGAATGCCCTGGCTCATTTAGAGCATTTACGCAATGAGTTTAGCGTCGCCAAACTAGAAACCCGTCTTACGATCGCCCAACAGCTAACCGGACTCGAATCCCGCGAATTGGTTGGTCTGTAATCTCAGTCAATGATTCAAGGATAAGCAGTGGAGCAACTCAAGTTCTGCTGCTTTTACGTTTGAGCTTTCACGTTTGGAGCTTTCACGTTTGAAAATGTGAAACTAACTTCAGTTCGATGAATCGCCTGCAAATTTAGAAACGCTCCTCGATTTCCCCAGCCGTGAGGGACGTTAAACCGCAAATTTGCCAGCAACGCAGCAAAAAAACTTTATCGCGTTCGCAATTAAAAAAATGACCCTCACCGATCGGCGCAGGTCACTCAGTTGATTCAAGTTCTTCAGAAAAGAGTAGTGGAATAGGCAAATTTATGCAAGGACAAGTGGTGGAGGTGATTCGAGAAATGATGAAAACTCAGGGCATGAGTATTCGCAAAATTTCGGCAGAGATCGCCAAAGAGCATGGAGGAAGCGCCCTGGGCTATACGCAACAAATTCACCGCATTTTGAATGATCCTCAGTACGAACCAACCTTTTCGACCGTTGAAAAGATTCTCTCAGCCCTCAAATGTTCACTTTGGCAAACAAGCCAACCCGACCTGAAAGCGATCGAACGTCGATTAGAGCATTTGAGCAGTGATGTGGCAGATCTCAAGACTATGATCACATCGCTTCAATTGACAGTGGAGACGATCGTCACTCATCTCAACCCCACTTGAGAAATTCCGACCCATTCCCTCATCCCTTTCGTATCATAAGAACTAGACCCCGAAGCATAATTTCATCGCACCATGACTCTGATTGTTGTCACGCCTCAAGAGCTTGAGTTTTTTCGCTCAGAATTAGCTGACCACCCCGCTGCTCTGGAAGCGTTGAGAGTCATTGAGGACTGTGACGGTGACTTAGAAGATGCAGCAATCTCATTAGCGATTCGAGCGGGGCAAGAACCCGACACCAACGAGCGCTGGATCGAAGGGTTAGCCAAACGCTGGCGACATATTCTCTGTCATACCGAGATTAAAGAAGGGCTAGAAGATGGGCTGTCAGGCGACGTGATGGACGCGATCGCTGCCGATACCGAAATTCCCTCTAATCTGGTCATCCCGGTGGCTATCTACGTTCTCAAGACAGGGGTGCAAACCTTTTGTCAGCCTTTAGAAGAAAAAATCTAAAGAATTGTCAGTATTTTTTTAAGAAAATAGGTATCCTCGCTATTTTCACCGCTACAATTAACCACTACACAAGGACATCGGGTTTGAGTTCCGGCAGTGGTTGTGGCGAAATTATGAAAAGAGAACTAAGACGAATCGAAGAAACGTTGAATCAGCTAACGGTTAAGGTTCCTGGCTCGACATCCGTGAGTGCTCCCAACGCTTCTGCTCAAAGTGCGACCAAGGCGCTGTCGTTTGAGGTGCAACCCAGAGCTGCGACCAAGCCACCAGCGACCAAGCCTGTCAGAGCCGCCATCGCTCCCGCCAAACTTTCTGCCCCAGAGGAGTCCGCGACTCAAACCGTTACTCTGGACGCAGAAAAAGTCTTTGTTCAGCCTTTCACTGTCGAGCCGTCAGAATCCAAAATTCCTAATCTACCCAGGCTCAAAACGCCCACCTTTAGCAGCCACAAAAATGGGGCCAATCCCTTTCTAGCCAGCAATCTACTTAAAGAACTGCAAACCACCGTCGAGAGTTGGCAGACTGAGCATCACCAAATTTTGCGTCAGATTCAAGATCTCTATCTGGAAGGCCCGATCGTAGACGGTTGGCTAGAGTCGCATTCTCAAGAGCCAGAGGTCGATCCCTCAGTTTTGCGTCACGCCGAAGTCGATCGCTTGTTGGACTACATCGAAGAAATCTGTGCCAGTCCTGATCAGCAAGTGACTTGTGAAACGCCACGAACAGGCTATCGATTGTGTGGGCTGAATGCAGACGGTCAGCTTTGGTCTTGTCCTTGTCCTCCCGAACAGGTGCCGAGTCTGAGCCTAGCGATCGCCCGTCACCAAAAACTTCGTCAGCTGCTCGGACGCAAACAACACCTCGAAACTCGCCTCAATCAACTTTCAGAAACCCTCGTCGTCATGCACAGCCATCTTAAAGAGTAAGCATCAAGACAAAAACTTTAAGCGCGCTACAGTCCCTGCAAAGTTTAACCAGAATTCTACGGATCTTGATCTTGCCTGTGTGTGTTGTGATGTAGACAACTCCAAGCGTCAAACCCTCTCTGGAAACTGAAACCATGCCCGACCCCCAGGTATCTGCCATCATCTGTACCCACAATCGGGATCACTATTTGGGACTCGCGATCGACAGTCTCCTCTCCCAGTCATTTGCCGATTTTGAAGTGGTGGTGGTGGATAATGCGTCGAGTGATCGTACCCGCGAAGTCGTCGAAGCTCGCTTGAGCGATCCCCGGTTAAAGTACGTCTACGAGCCAATTACCGGACTTTCGGTTGCTCGAAACACGGGGGCAAAAGCGGCAAACAGTGAGATTCTGGCTTATTTGGATGATGACGCGATCGCCACTCCTGACTGGCTAAAACATCTCTACGAAGCCTATCAGCAGAATGAGAAGCTGGCGATCGCAGGCGGCAAGGTAACCTTACTCTGGGTGAATGATATGACTCCTCCGCCCTGGCTCTCTGATGGATTGGCTGGCAACCTGGGTGCTTACGATTTGGGAGATTCGCTAGTGTATGTCGATCGTCCCGGTTTGACTCCTAGAGGGTTGAATTATTCAATTCGGCGAACGTTTCTAGACCAAATTGGTGGCTTTGATCCCAACCTCGGTCGCGTCGGCAAAAACCTGCTTTCTAACGAAGAACTGCACATGACGAATCTGGCCTTGCAAACGGGCTGGCAGGTTGCTTATCTACCCGATGCGCTGGTAGCTCACCATGTTGCTCCTGAGCGCGTCAATCAAAGCTGGTTTCTCAGTCGAGGCTGGTGGCAAGGAATTAGTGAATGTTACCGCGAACAACTCGCAGGCGAGGCAGGTCTGGGGCAGTTTCGTCGTGGCGGTGAGCGTTTGATTCGGGGACTGTACAAAGCGGTCAAGTTTGTATCTGATCCTGCACAGCGGTTTGAAAATCTTGTTTACAGCTATGGTCAAATCGGCTACTTGATCAAAGCGACTCAGGGGATATTGTCCCCTACAGCAGGAGTTAAACGATCGTAACGAGAACAATTTTCTACCAAAAGAGTCATCCGTTATAAGCTACAACTTAACCTTAGATAGAAGCACTCCTGTCAAAAACGCCTCCGTTCTTTCAGCGATCGAGTCATTAAAAGCGCAATTCATCCCTTTAGAGTTTTTTCAGCGTAGTTTGACTGATTTCTCAACTAAAATCTACGAAACAGTTTTTAAGCTGATTCCAAGTGTGTTTCTGTTTTTGATGAGTGTCTGATCAGTTTTAGATTGACTATTTAGCTTGACTAGACCGCTTTTTCTTATTAACTCTCGACGCGATTTGCTATGACTGCGATCCAGGTTTCTACTGACCCTGCACCCCAGACGACCACCTCGATTCGGCTACTCATTCAGGATGCCTATAATCAGGGTGCGACGGCCCTTTACATGCAGATTGGTCGATCGCCGTTCTTTCGCGTCCACGGAAAGCTGATTCCGCAAGACCATCTACCGATCTTGACCCCCGATCGCTTTAGTCATTACGTTCAAGAAGTTTTGACAGCGCCTCAGCTTAAGCAGTATCTAGAGACCCAAAAGCTGGATACCAATGTACAAATTCCTGGCTTTATGCAGGGGCGCGTCAATTGTGGGCCGACGACACAGGGCGTTCAGGCGATGAGTTTGAGTTCGATTGCCCTCGATCAGCCCAGCAGCGAGATTGAGCAACAGGGCACGATTCGCGGCATGGTCGAAGATGCCTGCAAAAAAGGCGCTTCTGACATTCACCTCCAGGTGGGTGAGGTGCCGCGCTACCGGATTCAAGGACATATCCGCCTGCAAGAAAATTATGGAGTGATTACGCCTCGCCAATTTGAGGAATTTTTGGAGGAGGTGCTGTCTCCAGAACAAAAAGACAACTTTCGCAGTCGGCAAGAACTCGACACCGCCGTTTTTTACAAAGGATTAGTCCGCTGTCGGGTCAACTGCGCTCAGTCGATTATGGGCGGCGTGATGGTGTTGCGGTTGATTTCTTTAGAAGTGCCGACTGTGGGCAAGATGGGGCTGCCTGATGTCCTGTGCAGACTCGCAGAAGAGCGGCAGGGACTCATCCTGGTCACCGGCCCTGTCAACTCTGGAAAATCAACGACGCTGGCCGCCATGTTGCGCCATGTTAACGATACGCTGCCGCGCAAAATTGTGACGATCGAAGACCCGATCGAGTACGTTCATACTTCTAACCAATGTCTGATCACCCAGCGAGAAGTCGGGCTACACACTCAAGAATTTAAAGAAGCGCTGAGAGCTGCTCTGAGACAAGATCCCGACATTATTCTGATTGGGGAGATGCGCGATCGAGAAACCGTGGATACGGCGATTCGGGCTGCGCTAACGGGACACCTGGTGCTGGGAACACTCCACACCAAAGGCACGGTCAACGCCCTTAAGCGCCTACTCAACTTTTACACGCCTGACGAGCAAGACATTGTACGAATGCAAATCGTCGAAGCCATGCAAGCAGTGATTGGTCAGGCTTTGGTGCCAACGGTCAAAGGCGGCCGCACCGCCGCAATGGAAATTATGCTCAACACCGATACGATTCGCGATTACCTGCAAAAGGGCAGTATTGATGAGATTTATCAACTGATGGAAGAAGGTAAAGACGGCTCTCAAACGATGAACCAAGCTCTCTTTGACCTCTATGAAGCGGGCGTTGTGACCCAAAGTGATGCGGTGTCCGTGTCGCTCAACCCTGAAGACCTCAGCTACATGATGAAAAACTACACGCGACGATCGAGTCGATCGGGTCTGATGACGACTGAATATTTCAATAAACCTGCAACCTGACGGGCGGTTTTGCGGAAAATACCGAGACTGGGAGGGGCAACTTTTACTGCCTCTTTTTTTGTGCTGACTTGGGAATGGCTCACAACTGGCTTTGAGCAACCGTTATAGGCGATTGTTAAGTTTTTCCGCTTTACATCTCTTAACAACTACAATATTAAGGAATGTTACGGAAAGGGTGGACAACCACTTGATTCTAGATTCAGCGATATCAACCCTGCAAAACATGAGTGCATCAAAGATTTCTATGGAAAGCCGATCGAACTTCAAATCAAAAGCGTTGCACAGCTTTACATTTCTTAATGATTTGTGGGTAAGATAGGTCAGTAAGTATAAATCCTCATTGACTTCTGAAACGCCTCTAACCTGGTCTGTCAACCCCTGGGATTTGTGGAAAGTCACCGCCTCACCCTGAGACACCCCGATTACACCGCCACTCCCGCTTCCCCCCTATCGCTCTGAGTCTGGCACTCTACAGGCTTTCCACCTTCGATAACGGGGATACAGACTCAATAAAGAAGTTTCACAACGAACAGTAAACAGCGTCCTCCCTACAAAATTGTTTAGGTTCTCATCGTGAGTACACACTTCCCCTGGCTAACAACGATCATTCTGCTGCCCCTGGTAGCGTCTCTCCTCATTCCGGTCATTCCCGATAAGCAGGGCAAGACGGTTCGCTGGTATTCGCTGGGCGTAGCGCTGACTGATCTCGCCCTGATTGTCTACAGCTTTTGGAACCACTACGACTTCCAGAATTCAGCGTTTCAACTCACTGAGAGCTACGCTTGGGTTCCTCAGTTGGGCATTAATTGGTCTCTCGCAGTAGACGGCATTTCAATGCCCCTGGTCGTTTTGACAGGATTGGTGACCACGCTCTCGATTTTGGCAGCCTGGAGAGTAGACAAAAAGCCCCGCCTATTTCACTTTTTGATGCTGGTGATGTATGCGGCTCAGATTGGGGTGTTTTGTGCCCAGGACATGATTCAGTTCTTTTTGATGTGGGAAATTGAACTGGTTCCGGTTTACATTCTGATCGCAATCTGGGGTGGCCCAAAACGCATGTATGCAGCGACTAAATTTATTCTCTACACGGCGATCGGTTCTACTTTTATCCTAATTGCTGCCTTGGCGATGGCCTTCTATGGGGATCACGTCACCTTCAACATGCAGGAATTGGGGCTGAAAGAGTACTCCTTAACCTTTGAACTGTGCGTTTACGGAGCGTTGCTGATTGCCTACGGAGTCAAGCTGCCGATTTTCCCATTCCACACTTGGCTGCCCGATGCTCACGGCGAAGCCTCTGCTCCCGTTTCAATGGTGCTGGCGGGCGTGTTGCTCAAAATGGGCGGCTATGCGCTGATTCGCATGAACCTGGAGATGCTGCCTCACGCTCACGTCTACTTTGCTCCAGTGCTGGCTATTTTGGGCATCGTCAACATCGTCTACGGGGCGCTGGCTTCCTTTGCCCAACGTAACTTGAAGCGGCGGATGGCTTACTCCTCGATCTCGCACATGGGCTTTGTGCTGCTGGGATTGGCTTCGTTTAGCGACCTGGGAATGAGTGGGGCGGTGTTGCAAATGGTGTCCCACGGACTGATCGCGGCGGCGCTGTTCTTCTTGGCAGGGGTCACCTACGATCGCACCCACACGCTCGATCTAGATGAGATGGGCGGTTTGGCGAAAAAGATGCCCAGTGTGTTTGCGCTCTTTACGATCGGGTCGATGGCCTCGCTGGCACTGCCTGGGATGAGTGGATTTGTCGGCGAACTAGCGGTCTTCTTAGGGTTCACAACCAGTGATGCTTATAGTTCTTCTTTCAAGGCGGTGATTGTGCTGCTTTCGGCGGTGGGTCTGATTGTGACTCCGATTTACCTGCTCTCGATGCTGCGCGAAATGTTTTATGGCGAAGAAGGCAAGGCGATCGCGGGCGCAGTTTTGCTAGATGCCAAGCCCCGTGAGTCTTTTATTGCAGCTTGTCTGCTGCTGCCGATCGTCGCGATTGGTCTCTATCCCAAGCTGATCACGCAAACCTACGATGTGAAGACCGTCCAAATTGCGGCTCATGTCCGAAGTGCGGTTCCGGTTGTGGCTAATCAGCACCTCGAAACTCTCCCTCAGTTCTCCTTTGTGGCACCTGCCATTCAGCAAAACGAGTTGCTGGGTCTGATGAAGTAGTTTCGCCCAAAAGATCTCGGTTGGCCTGGAGGTGTTATGCTTCCGGGCTTTTTTAGTGCCAATTTGAGGCGTTTTTGGGCTTCGTTGTTTACGGCTTCTGCCCCCCAAGCTGCCAATTTTGGGAACTTTTGGACGAGGCCGTCGATTCAGAGTCTCTTACCCATAGGAATTTAGGAAGCAACCCGACTCGGCAATCTAAGCGAACAATCTCATTGAGTTCACATCGCGTTAAGAGAAACGTGAATTCGATGAAATCCCTCGCTGTGGCGATCACTCCAGGCAGCCCCCTAAATCCCCCAAGCTTGGGGGACTTTGAGCAAGAAATCCTGTCCGAAAGTCCCCCAGATTTGGGGGGTTGGGGGGCAGAAGCGTTAAATACCGAAGCGAAAAAACTCTATCGAATTCACGTTCTCTTAACGTGAATTCGATGAAATCCTTCGCTGCCGTCACAAATCCGGGCAGCCCCCCATATCCCCCACGAGTGAGGGACTTTAAACGAAGAATAGTATCTAATAGTCCCCCAGATTGGAGGGTTGGGGAGCAGAAGCGTTAAATACCGAAGCGAAAAACTCCCATCGAATTCACGTTAAGAGAAGTTCTCGCCCAAGGTTTTTGATTATGGCTCCGGGAACTGATGCGATCGCACCTCATCCGCAAAGGACTGCACTGCATTCTTGATCAAGTCGTGCAGATCTAGATAGGATTTCGCAAACGGAGGCTTCCAGGTCGAGAGTCCCAAAACGTCTGTGGTGACGAGAACTTGACCGTCACAGTGAACCCCTGCCCCAATGCCGATCGTGGGGATCGTCAGCTTTTGAGTAATTTGAAGGGCTAAAGCTGAGGGGACGTGTTCAATCACGATCGCAAAGGCTCCCGCTTGCTCAAGGGCGATCGCTTCACTCAAAATCCGATCGCTGGCTTCGGGGGATTTGCCCTGCTGCTTGAAACCGATTTGCCGAACAGACTGCGGTGTGAGTCCTACATGTCCCATTACGGGAATGCCAGCCTGCACCAGACGGGATACTGTTTCAGCGATCGCCGGATACCCCCCTTCCAGCTTGACCGCCTGCGCCCCCGTCTCTTTTAAGACTCGCCCGGCTGAATGAATGGCCTGTTGGGAACTTTCTTGATAACTCAAAAACGGCAAATCCACGACCAGCAAAGCGTTTTTGACCCCTCGCCGCACTGCTTTAGCGTGATGCAGCATCTCATCCAAGGTAATCGGCAACGTCGTCTCATAGCCCAACGCCACCATCGCGAGAGAATCGCCCACCAAAATCACGTCAACTCCAGCTTGGTCGAGAATTTGAGCGATCGCATAGTCCCACGCGGTCAAAACCACGATCGGGCGTTCTTGCTGTTTGCGCTGAATAAGCTGCTGTGGCGTGACAGGCATTGAGGTGTGGGGTGTAAAGTGTGGGGTTATGAAGTGTGGAGATTCTGTACCGGATTGTCCAACTTCTATTTTCGCCTCTATTTTCAGCCGAGCGGCTCGATTGAGTTTAACAACGGCTAGTGAGCTTTGCGTCTGCATCTCCATTCCGCCACTGCAATGATTTGGTAGCCCTCGCTTCTCACCAATAAGTCTTGCTACGCCAGCCTTTGCAGCCAAGTGTCAGGGCTTTGGCGAAGGTGCAAGATTGCAAAAACAGTCAAACGTCCATCGTCAATCACATAGTAGACACAGAATGGAAATTTCTTAGTCAATACTCTGCGAATACCAGCAGCAACCTCTCGACCTACCTGGGGAAACTGAACTATGACTGCAAATACAGCATCAACGGCATCCAAAAACTCTAACGCAAGCTCTATGCGTTGCTCGGCATACCATTGGGCTGCGGCATCAAGATCCTCTTCAGCCCTAGAATCAAGCACAATCGGTAGATTATCGCTCACTATATTTGCTCAATAATCTTTGCTTCACCTCCTCCCATGTGCTCAACGATGAATTGCTCTGCGAGGCAACACGTTCATTTACGATTTCTAAATGCCACTGAGGAATAGGTAGCTCATCATCTGTGGTGACTATCAAATCCCAGAGCTGCTGAACGTAATTAATTTGTTGTGTTTTAGTGAGTTGCTCAAATCCTGGTGGAGGAGATAGGGGTTGAGAAAGGGTCATTTGGTACTATGGGAAGAAACTGGCATCATGATAAAAATTATAGCGGCTGTGCGAGAGGACAGGAAACATAGCACATCCCGCATTTAATAAGAGTTTTGACACACGACTTGACAAAGATTAGTTCCTCGGTGTCTGCACTGGATTATTAGAGGATTCAGCTAGTCGCTTCTGTAGCACTACTCGGTATTCCTGAAGATCCTTGGCTTCTTTGGGGGACGCATTTTTAAGCCATCTGTCCACAATTGCGATCGCACTGCTCCAATCTTTCTTATTTACTGCAATATTTAGAGCATCTCGAAGCTCCTCCTGAGTAGAACCGGATGAAATTGGTGGCACTTCTGTGATTTGGGTTATCGGTTTGTCGGCTTGGCTTGGCTTTGAGCTAGAATCACCTCCCGAAGGCGGTTGAGTCTGTGATCTTAAAGAACTTGTAGAAGTTGAGGGAGTTGTAAATGAACCATTACCAGTTGAAGGTAGTCCAGGTTTAGGGGATGGTCTTAGCCTAAATTTTTCTCCTTCAGGAATCTCAAGCGCCCACGTGTTGAGTGAAGTTTCAAGCATACGAAACGCCCCTGATGCTCCTTGAGATTTGTCAGTTTTAATTTTCTTTGTTTTCTCATCAATTAAGACTTCATCAGCACTTACACCTCCAACTATTTCTCCTTGTTTTCTGGAGAAAGGAAGACCTTGAAGCTGTTCTCCATCAAAAGTGATGAAGCATTCGTCAAGCTGAGGTTCAACAGATTTCATGGAGAACCAGCCACTTTTCGTTCGATTTCCTTCTACTAAAGTTCTTTTTTGGTTTCCCCTTAAAAGATAAGAAATTTCTCCCTTAAAACGATCCTTGGTTTGTGTAATGGTGAATACTTCAGTTCCTTGTATCACACAAGGTGTCGGCTCAAGAGTTTTGGGTTTGGCGGGAATTCTCAGCGTAGCTTCACCTAGGAGACAATTCTCAGAAAAAAAATAAGAACTCAGCCAATTCAATATAGGCAACCGCCAGATTGTTGAGCCACGAGAACAGGGGTCAGGAATCAACCAAAAGCCGAGCAATAGTAGAGCAGCTACAGTGCCAACAGTGATTGGAGGCATGAGATGGGAAACGATCGGAAGCGGTGCCAATGATCCCAGATTATGGCGGGTGACAGCGGCACCATCGGTATCCCCTAGTGATTCTCAAAGAGTCAGTGCTTGTGTGAGACGAGAACGAGCAGTGCTACTGTCGCCCAGAGATAGGGCACGTGTGCCAAGCTGATGTAACGCCCAAGATATGGATTGTCCATCGTTGAGTGCTTGTGAGGCTTGAAGTTCCCATTGCAGAACTCGTTCCCACATTCCCCACAGTCCGTTAAATACCAGTGCGCCTTCCAATCCTTGACCAAGTTTGATTACATCTGCATATCGACCGGACTCGAAAGCCCATTCCAAAATGGTTGAGATGGCATCAGCATCTTGAAAGACCAAATCAGGCTCTACCTGGTTCTGCTCGACAAATCCTTTGAAATAATCCAGAGCCTTTTCTTTCAACTCGTTTAGGTCTGACTCTTGACTCAAGATTTCGTTGATATCGGAGGTTAGTCTGTACTGAGAATCAGAAACTTGAATGAGATCCTGTTGAATTAATGAACTCAAATGCTGTTCAATATTGGAAATTTCAGCAGAATCAGAACGGGAGATGGAAATTAGAAGTGCTGCTCCTGCTGCACCTAAAACAGACAGTTGTTTTAAGATTCGACGGGCGGGTTCTGGTAAAGATTGAATTCTTCGCTGAGTGATTGATATTGCAGATGGATCTTTTTTAATTGCCTCAGCAATATCTTTCAATGGCTTATTTTGATTTCTTGCAAGTTTGACTGCTTGACGAATTTTCCAGGGATGCCCCTCGTACTTATCTAAAAGGCTCTTAGCTGCTTGACGATCTTCTTCACTTGTTAGAAATTCGCCCCACGGTTTTTCACCTAGAAAAGCCTTATGTTCTTCTTCAGTTAATGGTCGTCCAATCGATTGCTCTTGAGCAACTAAATCAAACACTTCTTCTTCGGAGAAGCCTTTAAGTTCAAATGCACGTTCACCTTGTTTGGAGGGATCATCTTTCTGCGTGAACACGAAGGCTGACTTTGGCATTGCCTCGCGTAACTCAAGAATTTGATCCAGCGGCAACCTAATATCATCTAACAGAATCAATATCTTCTTAAGCTTTAACGTGCTTTTAATTTTCTCGAGGTCAAACTTGATACCACGAATCCTTTCGTTAAAATGGTAGAAAATTTCTTCAAGTAAATCTGCTTCCACATAAAATCGCTTTGCTGGCACATACACTACACCGTCAGGAAATTCTGATGCAATCTTATGATGAGCAAAGTCCTTAAGTAGCATAGATTTTCCAACTCCGGGCTTGCCCCAAAAACATGCTACTTTTTCTTTGCCTTCGCGTTTCAGTGCAACTGCTAGATCTTCAAGTTCTACTCTGCGACCCAGCAAATCGGGACGTAGAGGCAGTAGGTTTAGTGGACTCTGTAGGGCAATTGGTTGAGGAATGTCCTTATTGAACGGTAAGGGATCAACTCTAACCCCCACTCGTGACAAAAAAGTAAACAGTCGTCTGCCAAAAATAATTTCTCCGATCGCCCTGGGAATCAGAGATCGCCAACGAGTATCGCGGTAGTGAAAGCCATTATGTTCACTTTCTAAACCAATCCATTGATCAAAAATTACTTGCGTTGGAATTGCCTGCCCTCCCTCAACTCTCAAAACCTTGCGAGGTAGATCTGAAAGATCATCAACAAGATTCCTTTTCCTTTCGCGCACTATAAGACCACATACTTTATAAGTGCGTAAGTTAAGAAGCGGCGCTCCACTTAACCCAGGTTGAATACTTTCGTTACCAATAGTAAGTACCTGACTTTTATTAATTCCAATACACGTCGTATTGATTGGTTGTCCTTCCTCAGAGCTACGAGGATAACCATAGCTGTAAAGTGGATGAGTTGGCTGTGTCTCTCTATCTAAATAGACACATGGGTGGCCATCTTCAAAATCAACTTTCAGAAGGGCTAAATCCAGATCCTCTGCTTTTTCAACTTCTCTCAGTTTAAGTCGCCTTTCCTTCCAGAAAATCTCAATTTCATGTTTGTCCACATATTTTTTGTCTTTTTTGTCTCCCTTGCTCAATATATGTTTACAGGTAAGAATTTGCCCAGGAGTGACAAAGAAACCAGTCCCCTGATCTTGAGGAGTTTTTATCCGAACGGTACAATCTCGAAACAAGTCATAGATTTGATCAACCACTTCTTACCCAGCCTCTCTTCAATCTACTCTTTAGTCCATTCCATCGTGATCTTGAGATTTGCCTTACTTGTACCTTTGACGATCAAAGCTGTTAGCTGCCCAGACTCATAGCCAAACTCAACACCGAATTCGATGCTGGGTTTGCTGGGTCTGAATTTTTTGAGGCTTTCAACGACTGAACCAGCAATTCCCTCGATCGCATCAGTCACCTCTTTAAGAGATTGAATCCTTGCTCCCACATCTGACTCAATCTCTTCACCTTCAACGCCAATTTGAAGACTAGAACCAATTACGGTTGCTTCAACCCTGATTTGTACCCCGTTCTCCAATTGAACTGGAATATTCTCAATCTGAGAGTCCTTTAAAGTTTCCATTGTGCCGTGCGATCACTGACTATATTCTAGGTAGATTATAAGTGCTTTTCTTGCCTAAAATATCACAACGAAGCTGATGGATTGTAGTGACTGAGAGGGCTAACCAGAGGGTCAGTTCCAGAAACTTCAGCTTACTGAGAGGCTCGACTAAACACAGAATGGCGTTGAGTTTGATAGCTACTCATACTGACCCAGGCCAGTCCGTCACTGGTGCCGACCCAAAGCTTGTTGCCTGTATCGGGCGAGACGCTGATCACCTGACTAGATGGAAGATTGCCCACCTGACCGACGATCGCCCCATTAAAGGGATTGACGCGAAACAGCCCACTGGTCGTACCCACCCAAATGCTACCGACTTTATCAAATCGGGCTGAGGTGATGTTGCGTCCTCTGAGTTGGGTTACCGATCGCACCACTCGCGATTCTTTAGCATTTACTTCCAATAAGCCGTTGACAGTGCCAGCCCAGACCGATCCCCTGGAGTCGAGCGCTAAGGTTTGTACCGTTCCCTCAGATAAGCCTGTGATTTGATTCATGATCAGGGCGCTTGCGGTGTTGACCTTCACCAGTCCGTCCAGGGTGCCCACCCAAAGCTGACCGTCCGCATCCAGACTCAGGGCATTTGCGCTTACTCCTGGCAAATTTTTGAGCGTCGTCATTAACAATCCCTGGTCAGGACTGATCATCGCCAACCCCTGGTCAGTGCCTACCCATAAATAGCCACGGTTGTCCAGTTGTAGCGAGAGAACTCGATTGGAAGGTAAAAAGAAATTTTGAGCCGTGACTTCATTGGTGCGGGGATCGACGCGCTGTAGTCCTTCATAGGTGCCGACCCAGATGCGGCCCACTTTGTCTTGAGCAAGGGCACCGATCGTCACATTGGGAATCGTGACTCGCGCCAAAACTCTGCCCGTGTTGGGGTCAATCTTCGCTAATCCCTGCCAGGTGCCGATCCAGAGATTGCCCTGATAGTCTCGCTGTAGGGCGCTGACTCGGTAATCTGTCCCGATCGTCGTTTCTTCTTGCTGGCGACGTTGACTGGGTAGAGGCGGCACAAGGGGCGGAGGCGCGATCGGCGGATAGATGGGCGCATCAGACCGAGGAGTTGACTGAGCGATCCCTTGCGGATAACTCGAAGAGATCGGACTAGCGATAGCAGCGTTTCCCCCGGTGTGCAAGCCCAAAACTAGCAAAACTCCACCAACCCTTTGACAGACGCGAGAGAATGACATCACTAAACTCCTCAGAAAATCTCCTCAACTCCGGGCTAATGGGCTTCCCCCTAGCCTCGCATCGCCCATGATACTGCTACAAACTCAGACCGCATGAATTTCGTGGTTGTGCGCTAGAAAACACGAGTTGCCAGTGGCTTCGAGATAGGATAGCGCCGATCGGCGCAAAGTATACCTGATGCAGCTTTTAAGACTGGATAGATGGCTGGGATTGGCTTTTCTGCTGGTGGGGTTGGGATTGGGCGGTGCTCGATCGGTCAGCGCAAGAGTCGTGCAAACAGATTTGACCCTTGAGGCGGAGATGAGTCCTTCGTTTGCAGCCCTGATGCAGCAGGCGGAGCAGTTGGCTGAGAAATCAGTGTCTCAAGCGTTTAAGCAGGCTGATGTCACAGAAGTTTTGATGCGGCTATCGGGCGATCGCTCTGGGGAGTCCGTTCCTCTGTTAACAGTGAAGGTGACGCGATCGGATTGGCAAAAGGATTCTCGGTTGCGATCGCACGCTCGTTATTACAGCATCGCGGCCAGACTGCTCAAGTTTGAGGGTCAAGTTGGTCAAACTGCCCCGCCGTTCAGTTCCATTTCTCAAAACTCAGCAGATGACCCTGCTTTTCGAGATGACTAAGAGCAGGGATTAAAATAACCTGCACTTTTGGGTGGCGGTTCAAATCGCTTGCAAAAACAAAGGATTGTGAATTTGATGAAACCGACGATTGCGTGGATGTGTTGAGACACGCGAAATGCCCCAATTTCGACCATTGGCGGTGCCTTTCTCGATCGCTCACCGCACCCTACAAAACTCAATGTCATCTAATTCTGATTTCTAAGAAAATTCACCAGGTTTATCTAGTTCATGATCCTTAACGTCCAAAACTTCTCAGTATTAACCCAAGGATTATCCTCCCTTAAAGTCAGATCCCTATACTGCTGAGGTGAGAACGGTTATCAGCCCTATGGCCTTCTATATCAATGACCCGTCTCAGTGAAACAAATCAATACTCAGGGTGCTTGTTGAGGCTTTTGCCTGGTTTTTTAGTCTTCTTCGAGCTGTTTTTCCTCTAGAGAGATTTATGTCTTTAACTCGCAGACAACTGCTGATTTTTTTTGGGAGTAGTGCCGCTACCACCGCATTAGCCCCTACCTTTGGTCAAAAACTTTTTGGGAGTGACTCCTCAGTCGCAACGGCTACCGAGCTTTCGTTTACCCCAGTGCGGCTGCCTCATCCCTTGCCAATTTACCAAAATCAACGCAGCTTCCTGGCGATCGCCAACGGTCAAGGAACGCTCTTGGGCGAAGCCACCTCCCCGGCTCAGATGAATTTGAGCAGCTATACGCCGATCGATGATGTGGTCGTGCCTCCCGAATATGAGCGCTACTTAATCGTCAGTTGGGGCGATCGGGTGTTTCCCAATGAAGAAGAGTATTTTGGCTACAACTGCGACTACACGGGTTATGTGCCGATCAATGGCAACCGAGAAGGCTATCTGTGGGTCAACCACGAATACGCCAGCTTCCCGATCTCGCGGTTTGCTCCCGAAGCTCCGGCGGATATTACAGAAGCGTTTCAGGAAAGTGGGCCGATCGTCATTCCAGGCTTTCCGACGGTGAAAGGCCGCGAACTATCGGGTGAGTTTCTCTACAATCTGGGCGGCTCGATCGTGCGGATTGCCCAGGGTAGAAATAGACGCTATGCTGTCGTCAAAGACTCCAAAAATCGCCGTCTGCATGGGTTGTCGGGTCTGGGGATCAATCGCGATCGCTCCGACTCCTACAGCGCTGTTACCTCCTGGGGCAGCAAATCCTATCAACAGGGCGATCAAAATTATCTGATTGGCACGGGCCCCGCCGCCACTGAAGTCTTTGCAGCCATCAACTCAGACGGACTGGGCAACCGCATCATCGGCACCGCCTACAACTGCTCTGGCGGCACGACCCCTTGGGGAACTATTCTTTCTTGTGAAGAAAACTTCCAGGGAAGCAGCGCGTTCTTTGTAGGAGTCACCGAAGCGGTCAAGCCCGACGGCACCCAGACCGGATATAGCACAGGCACAACGGGAACCGAATTTGGTCTAGTCGGCGAAAAGTACGGCTGGACAGTAGAAATCGCCCCCGGCAATCCAAACTATCGCCCTCGCAAACATACCTGGCTAGGACGCTATCGCCATGAAAACGTCGCCATGAGAGCCGAAGCGGGTAGAAAATTGGTGGCTTATCTAGGGGACGATCGTCGCGGCGGTCACACCTGGAAATTTGTCAGCAAGGGCAAAATTACCAACCCAAAAGACAAAAAAAATAGCCGTCTCTTTGAAGACGGTACGCTTTATGTCGCCAAATACAACGCCGACGGAACGGGCGAATGGTTGCCGTTGAACCTGAATTCTCCAACGAATCCGATTCCTCCTAGCGTCTTATCTTCGGTGGAGTTTGCCGCTTTGGGATCAGCCCAGCGCGAAGGACTGTTGCCCTTACCGCGTCGCAATGGAGTAGCTGGACAAACCGTAGACGGCGGAAGCTTTGCGCTGACTCGTCTCAATGAGGCGGCTGCTCTACCGGGTTACCAGGGCAAAAAGCTATCTGACTTTTACACCTCACAAGGGGCGATTTTGGTCGATGCTTTCCTGGCGGCTAACCTGATTGGAGGAACGCCAACCGCTCGCCCAGAGGATCTCGAAGTTCATCCTAAAACTAAGGAAGTCTTCATCGCCTACACCGATGGGGCACCTGGTAGCGATGGCTATCCTGATTCGCGGATTTTTGTCGTGGCAAAGTACAGCGATGCGCCCGCAGACACTCAGCAGTCAGGCGGACTCTACAAAATTATTGAAAACAGCCGAGACGGAGCCGGGACTACCTTCCGCTGGCAGCGATTTGCTCAAGGCGGTGAGGCAGGATCTGAAGATGGCGCAGGGTTTGCCAATGTGGACAACCTGGCCTTCGATAAGCTTGCAAACGTCTGGGGTGTCACCGACATGTCTACAGGCACTCACAACGGATTTGAGGTGGGCGCAACTGGCAAGCCAACATCGATCAATCACACCAGCAAAGGCAATGTTTCTAGCTTTACAGGAGTCTTTGGCAATAATTGGCTGTTCTACATCCCGACTCGTGGACAACACGCGGGTGAGGTCGTGCCGTTTGCCTATGGGCCACCTCGCTGTGAAATGACGGGGCCGACTTTTGTGGGAGAGACGCTCATCATTGCGGTGCAGCACCCTGGCGAAGATTGTCCCTTTGTGCCCAAGGCTACCTTGAGTCGTGAGATTGAAATGTTGGCGCTGGATGGCAGCTTGTTTAACCAGACTCGTACTGTTTCTCGTGGAAGCAACTGGCCTAGCAATCTGCAAGGCAACCCAGAAGGGCCGCCCAAACCTGCTGTGATCGGCATTCAGCGCAAACGATCGCTGGGCAGATTCACCTAATCCTTGAGTCGAGTGAAATTTTTGCCCTGGTTGCAAGCCCTGGACTAACTGAAGTCCTTACCAGCAAGCGACTTTAAGCCAAAAATTTCCTCAAATTCACACCAAAAAAGGGATAGAAAACGATCGCTCGTCTCTATCCCTTTCCTGTTTTAAATCAAGTCTCAAACTATTTGTGTTTACCGAGCCACTTGGCGGCGATCGCTCCAAAAGCAGCACCGACCAAAGGATTGCTCATAAACTTCACTAGCGCAGGCTGGTCAGCCAACACATCTTGGAAGATGTCGGGATGGTTGTGGTAAGCAAATGCTGCAAGTTTACTCACATCATCGGCGTGCATCCGGCTGGCGTGGTGGGTCGAGAGTCCCAATTGCTGTTCGAGGTCGCGATCGTTCAAGCCCCGTTTTTTGAAGTGGTTGAGAAATTCTTTAGCAACATCATCGCGCTCGTTGGGTTTGATTTGAGCGATCGCTTTTTGAAGTTCTGGCTCCATTTGAGTGGAGGGAATGCGATCGGGATGAAAGGATTTGCCAAAGAGTTGACGGCGCTCTTCGCGGGACGATCGTTGAGCAAAATCGTCAAAATTTTCGTAGTTTTCCGAAGCGTCGTTAGGAATGATATCGTCCGCAGATTCTTTGTCTCCCCGCGCCAAATCTTGCATAATCTGACGTTTATATTCGTCGCTGCTGGGCATTTGATTAAACTCCTGCTAATAATTTGTAAGCGGATTCTTGAAGTCTCAAACTGCAATTTTTACAGTCTCAAATTCTATCCTTCGTACTGAATTTGCTTGGTGGCATTGTCGTACTTTGCAGTCAGAATCAGCTTCTTATCTGGCGCATACATCAAGACTGTCAGATCGCGATCAGGGGCATTTTTACGAAAGCCTTGTACCAGAGATTTTGCCAAAGGACGGACTTCGTTTGGGCGCACCTGAGAAGAAACCACCACTCCTAGTTTGTCACTGCCCCGGACATACGCATCTTGAACCAAGCCCTTGCTTGTTTGCACAACCCAATCACCAAAATTTTGGCCTGCTTGAGTCGTGCCGCGTTCAGTTTGACCGTAACTTTTATTAACGCTGACTTGAGGGTTATTGCTAACTTTTTGGCTCCCCGATGGAGAAGTCGCAACGGCTCCCTGACAGGCAGTTAGCGCCAAAACCAAAACTAAGGACAACGCAAGCAAAGCTTTACGAAATTGTTGAGGTAAACTCACTTTATTCTCCTTTTAAGCTACAAGCTTGATGAGTTATTTAATCCATAAAAAAAGCCTGAGAAACTACTAGAGTCGCCCAGGCTTTTTTGAAGTTAACTATGCTTTATCGACGACATCTTTAACGCCATCTTTCACATCTTCTTTCGCGTTGCGTGCAGTTGCTTCGGCTTGCTTTGCTTTGCCTTCAACTTGGTCACCAGCGTCACCTGTCACGTTGCCCAACGCTTCTTGAGCTTTACCTTCAATATTCTTACCAGCAGCCTTAGCTTTTTCTTCTAAACTCATGATCTTTCTCCTAGTGTTTAATTTGGTTGACTGGTATTTGTCATTTACCAGCTATATCAAGACTAGGGGACAAAAATTGATTAGCCATCTTTCACAAGTTGTATTAAAAATAACAGTTTTAAGGCGATCGTCTCTCTCCTCCGACAGACCAGCTAACTGAAACGCTCGACAGACCAGCTAACTGAAACGCTACTGAATTGAAGTAATCGTAACCGTCACTGATCCCTGACCCAACTGAACTGATAATGCTTGCCCAACCGTTAGCTCAGAAGCCGATCGTGCGATCGTCCCATGTTCCAATCTCGCCACCGCATATCCGCGTCGCAGCACTGCCTGGGGATCAAGGGTCGTCAGCTTTTCTTGCAGCATTTGATGATGTTGAGCCGCTTCTTGAAAGCGTTGCTGCGTGGATTGGATCAAGCGTCTTCGCATCCAGGAAACCACCTGCGCCTCTTGTTTAAGCTGACGATCGAGCTTTAACCGTTTGAATCGATTCCGCAGATTCTGCAAGCGATCGTTCTCCACCGCCAGGTATTGCTGAACGGCGATCGTCAACTGTCGAAACCGCTCTTGATGCTCGTCGTGAAGATCCATTAGACAGGGAACTGCCTGTTCTGCTGCCGCCGTGGGCGTATGGACAAACACATCTGCCGCCAGATCCGCCAAAGACTCATCGCGCTGGTGCCCAATGCCCGCAATCACAGGGATCGAACAGTTCGCCACCGCCCTCACCACCAATTCATCATTAAAACAAGCCATATCTTCGATCGCCCCGCCGCCGCGTGATAGAATTAGTACATCCGCTCTAGCATCTCGCTCGACTCGTGCGATCGCGGCCACGATCGAAGCAGGAGCCTGTTCTCCCTGGACAAGTGCCGGAGAAAACAACACCTGCAACCCTGGATAGCGGCGTTTGAGCGTGCGTTGGATGTCTCCCCAGGCTGCGGCTTGCGGCGAAGTCACCACTGCAACCGTTTGGGGGTGGGCTGGCAACGGGCGCTTTCGCTCTGAGTCAAACAGTCCCTCAGCCTCCAACCGATGCCGCAACTGTCGATAGCGCAAGGCACGCAGACCTTCTCCCGCAGGCAGGGCTTGCCAGACAATCAACTGGTAACTGCCCCGCTGAGGATGAACCTGCACCCGACCTAGCAAAATCAACTGTTCTCCGGGGGCTGGCAGCGCAGCTAATTTGTCGAGTTGGCTACTCCAGACCACACAACTGATCGCAGCCTTGGCATCGGGGTCTTGCAGCGTAAAAAACAACCCGCTCCGATACTTCGTGGCGCTCGAAACCTCCCCCGTCACCCACACCTGACGAAGCTGGTCATCTTGCTCTAGAAGAAACTGAATGTAAGCCGTCACTCCGCCCACAGAGAGCGGCGCATCTGGAACCATCATGCTAGGCAGATTCATTGACATCGCGTGTAACCTGGAGGAAGGGCCACTTAAATAATGAACGGTTTTTTGGTTACGATCGTGCTCTCCTGTGTTACAAACGTAAATTCTGAATCCCGACTGCGGACTGTTTTGCAGATACCGCAAGGGGCGCTCACCCTTTCCACATTCCCTCTACAATTTTTCTTTTTCTGAGGCGCTAATGGCTACTAGTAAATCTGAAACTTCCGACAAGCAAAAAGCCCTGACTTTGGTGCTAAACCAAATTGAGCGCAATTTTGGGAAAGGCAGCATTATGCGCCTCGGTGATGCCACCCGCATGAAGGTGGAGACGATTCCCACGGGTGCTTTGACGCTGGATCTCGCCCTGGGTGGCGGATTGCCCAAAGGTCGCGTCATCGAAATTTATGGCCCAGAAAGTTCGGGTAAAACGACTTTGGCGCTTCATGCGGTGGCCGAAGTGCAACGGGCGGGTGGAGTGGCCGCTTATGTGGATGCCGAACACGCCCTTGATCCCAGCTATTCAGCCGCCTTGGGGGTTGATATTGCTAACCTGTTGATCTCTCAACCTGACACGGGCGAATCGGCCCTTGAAATTGTGGATCAGTTGGTGCGATCGACCGCCGTTGATGTCGTGGTGATTGACTCGGTAGCGGCTCTCGTTCCTCGCGCTGAAATCGAAGGCGAAATGGGCGATTCTCACATGGGTCTGCAAGCTCGTCTGATGAGTCAAGCGCTGCGAAAGATCACAGGTAATATCGGCAAGTCTGGCTGTACGGTGATTTTCATTAACCAACTGCGGCAAAAGATTGGGGTGACTTACGGAAGCCCCGAAACGACCACAGGCGGTCAGGCGCTCAAGTATTATGCGTCCGTTCGCTTAGACATTCGTCGGATTCAAACTCTGAAAAAGGGCAACGAAGAATTTGGTAACCGCGTCAAGGTGAAGGTGGCCAAGAATAAAGTTGCGCCTCCGTTCCGAATTGCTGAGTTTGATGTGATTTTTGGCAAAGGCATTTCGACATTGGGCTGTCTGGTTGACCTGGCAGAAGAAACGGGCGTGATCGTTCGCAAGGGTGCCTGGTATAGCTATAACGGCGACAACATCAGTCAAGGTCGTGACAATGCGGTCAAGTACATGGAAGAAAAGCCTGACTTTGCCAAAGAAGTCGAAAAACTGGTGCGCGAGAAGCTAGAAATGGGCGCGGTAGTTTCTGCTAACTCTGTTGGAATAGCAGAGGCTGAAGACGAAGATGATGATGACTTTGATGCTGAAGAATAGGGGCGATCGCGTTCTCTAATGATTCTCTCAATGATGGGGGTGGGTGATGTACCTGCCCTTTTTTGTTGAAAATTTCTTCAATCCCAGTTGGTACTTTGAGGAGACAGTTGAGCCGCAAATTTCAACTTGTGATAGCGCGATCTGCTAGAGCAGATATCCTGACTGCCTGACAAATCTTTTCTAATTGAGGGTAGAACCAGGTTTACAAACAA
>NZ_JBJPHU010000186.1:0-8313 GCF_052939515.1 Phormidesmis sp. 146-33 | reverse complement strand
CTCACATCACTTGAATCATGGCTGACTCGAACCAACCGATCGCCCCGATCGAATTAAAGCGATCGTCAAAATAACTGCGATCGCCTTACATGGATCAGTTAAACCAGACAGAATGCAGACTTTATCCCTCGTTTAGAATTGAGTCCAAAGTCTCTGGGGTTAACGGACAGATTTCTACACAAATCGTACAGGCTGACCTTCTTCGGGAATACGATCGACTTCGATCCGATAGGTGCCAGAAAATCCGGTGCCACCGATATCAAACTCCCAGCCGCCGTCTACTTTTCGCATGGGGGTTGCGCTTTTGAGATCATCCTCTCCATCCGCAAACTCTTCGCCCGTATAGAGATATAGCTGAAGCGTCGGCTGCAAAATTGCCCGCACATAATACTGTTTGGAGAATACAAGATTGTCAGAAAAGCCCAACCCAAACAAATCCCGCTCGCCCACGTAAAATTCTAATCGCATTACTAAGTCCGTTTGCGTCACGCTCGAACCCGTATTCAAAAAGCCCTCCCAAATCAGGCGATCGTCGTCTGCCCAAGGAAACGAGAGCTTGCTAGCGTCTTCGCTAAAGTCGGCTGACCGAAACGGCCCATAACAATTTTCGCCCTCTTTACTTTGGTGAAACAACTCAAAATCAACGCCCCGTGGCTTAACTGACACGCCCAAAAAGATCTCACTTTTGCCAAACAAATCAAAGCCCCGTTTGATCTGAGCGCTGACCTGACGAAGGCGCGATCGCACATCGCCCAAAAAGAATCTGGTTGCCACCTCAAACGATTCACGAGCGCTAATTAACGAATCAAATCCCCCATGTGGCTTGTGCAAAAATGTCCGAGGGGCCCCTTCGATCTGAGCAGAAAACTGTTTGACCAACCCATCGCTGCGATTGTAGTTCAGCCCATCTTCTCCCGCCGCCGCAAACAAACGATTTAACACTGCCGCACCCTGGCTGGCGTAAGAGCGATAATTTGTCCCCACCACACAGAGCAAGCGATCGAGCGGAAAGTGCTTTGAGAAATTCACATAGGCTGCATCGTTCTTGGGATCTTTCTGGTTGTCAGGGTTGAAGTGTTCTATCTCGTTTGACGACTCTAAATTTAGCCAGCGAAACTCTCGCACCAGTTGAAAAGAAATACCTTTGTGGGGCGTTCCGAGCGTAACGATTTTGTTGATGGCGCGATCGGCTGCCAATGCGCCCCGTTTGGGATACGCCCGTTGAATCGCTTCTCGCACCACCAGACCGCCCATCGAGTGAGCAATAATGTTGACCTTGGGCGTACACTCCTGCTTAATCGCAATTAGAGCGCGAATAAACTCAATCAGCCGCACCAGCGCCTCCCCATAAACAGAGAATCGGCGATCGCACAAATCGTAGTAGCGAAACACCCACAAACTATGACAGGGATCATCCGTCGATCGCAGCAGTTTCAACGCCATCGCCGGGTCGATAATCACCTTCCCTTGAAAAAAGCTCGGATCAAACACCTTCAGCGCTTCAGGAATCACCGGAGGAGCCATCATCTGGTTGGCATAATAACCGACCACATTAGTCGCATCGTGATAGCGCCAGTCAGACTTGATAAACCGCAGAATCAGCCCCTCATAGATGTAATTTTCGCCACGTTTTTGTGGGTAGACGCTCCCATCGTTAAAACCTTGATAGGTGAGTCGCCGCTCATCAACGGTATCCGTCCCCCCAAAGCCGCGCACCAAAATCACAGGCAACGGACGACGCACTGGATCAGACCATCCGGGATTTGACATATTCACTCCAAAAATCTCGACGAAATATGAACAACCTGACGAGACTCAGCCGATTCTACAAGTCCACCTTCAACAGTCCCACGGAACCATTGTGATGCATGACTCTCCCGTAAACTCACTGAGCCGTTGTAAATATTTTCAAACCTAGCTTTAAAGCCCGTCCCTCATCCCTCATCCCTCATCCCTCATCCCTCATCCCTCATCCCTCACAAAGCGATCGATCCCTCGCCTCCACCTCCCCATTCGTCCTTAAATAATCTCGCGCCCAGTCACAGCCATATTTCAGCAAGTCTAGATTGAGAATTCGGTACAAGTCCCATAAAATCACCGTCTGATCATCACTTGCAGAAGCCAACAATCGGCCATTGTGGCTAAAAGCAACATCCCAAACCGTGCCCCGGTGTCCCGTCAGCGTCGTCAAAAGCGTGCCATTGATACTCCAGAGTTTGACGGTGCCATCCATACTCGAAGCGGCGATCACCTGCCCTGTGGGGTTAAAGTCTACTCGAATCAGCGCATGGCTCCCAGAAGTCAGTTTGCGAGGTTGATCGAGAAATTGACCCTGACCATTCTGTGTCCAGAGTTGGATCGTCCCCTCGCTGTCAGTTGAAACGATCGCCTCTCCAGTGGGACTAAACTGCACTCCCCACACGGTTGAGCTGCCGTTTAAAAGCGTTTTGTCTGGCCGACTCAAAAACTGCCCTGCCGAATTTCGCTTCCAGAGTTGTACTTTGCCGTCACCTGCCGCAGACGCTAACCAACGCCCATCCGGGCTAAAGGCCAAATCGAGAATTCTAGCTTTGTGTCCTTGCAAGGTTTGCAACAGGGTGCCGTCTAGCTTCCACAGTTTGATCGTTGTATCGTCGCTGCCCGAAGCGATCGTCCGTCCATCAGGACTAAACTTAATCGCCATAATTCCCGCGCCGTGTCCCTTAAAAGTTTTCAACGCAGTGCCATCGAGCTTCCACAGTCGGATCGTCGTGTCGTCACTGGCAGAAGCCAAAATTTTCGTCGGAGCCGTATCCGGGCTAAACGCTACTTTATTCACCGCCGCACTGTGTCCTTTGAGGGTTTTTGAAACGGTGCCATCAGGTTTCCAGAGTTTCACGCTTTTATCCGACCCCGCTGACGCGATCGTTTGCCCATCAGAGCTAAACGCCACACCCCAAACCACAGAACTGTGACCATTCAGCGTCTTGAGCAGGGTCGATCGCGGCTTCCACAAACGGACTGTGCTATCTGCCCCCGCCGTCGCCAACATCAACCCATCTCGACTAAAATCCACGCTATACACCCCCGACAAGTGCCCCTTGAGCGTCGTCAAAAGTGAACCATCTCGCTTCCACAACTTCACCGTGTTATCGACGCTGGTAGACGCGATCAGTTGACTATCCAGACTAAAGGCAACCTCGTTTACGCCTGCCGTGTGCCCTCTCAGCGTGTGAAGCAGCGTGCCATCTGACCGCCACAACTTCACCGTGTTGTCTTCACTGCCCGACGCGATAAACGCCCCATCGGGACTATACGCCACTCCCAAAACGGCCGCCTCGTGCCCTAAGAGCGTTCTAAAGGGCTGAGGTGAAAACTTTCCGGCATCCTGTCGCCAAAGCTGGATCGTATTGTCGGCGCTGGCTGACGCGATCGTGCCTCCATCGGGACTAAAGGCGACACTCCACACCGGAGAATTGTGGGATTTGAGGGTCAAAATCAGCGTCCCGTCCGATCGCCACAGTTTGATCGTGTTGTCTGCGCTGGCCGAGGCGACTAGCTGACCATTGGGGCTAAAGGCGACATCCCAAACGGGCCCAACATGTCCTCTGAGCGTGCGATAGGGGGTGGTGAAGCTTCCCGTTTTGTCGCGCTTCCAGAGATTCACCGTGTTGTCTAAGCTGGCTGACGCGATCATTTGTCCATCGGCACTAAACGTGACTTTGTAGACGGCTCCCCCATGCCCATGCAGGTCTTTTAACAGCGTGCCATCGGGTCGCCACAGCTTAATCGCATTGTCTGAATCAGAAGAGGCGATCGTCTGCCCATCGGGACTAAACGCCACCCCCAAAACGCCCGTTCCGACTGAGAAGCGATTGGACTCAACCACGCCATAGATCGATCGTTGCAGAGCGGTTTCGACTTTTTCCTCGGTTTCAGGGTCATGTTCATAAACAGTTTGAAGTCGGCGCTTGGACTGAATAGCCGCCATCAGCGCATCAAACCGTCGATCAGACGCATACAGCGCATCCGAAGATGTCGCACTCGCCCGAATTTCACTTAGAGTTGCCTGACGAGATTGCCAAAACGTCGCCATCGCCAGCCCGATCGCCACCACCAATAAGACACTCATCAGCGCCAGCAGCGATCGTTGTCGTTTGAGGTGAGTGCGCTGTTCTTTGAGGCGAGCCTGCACTTCTTTGAGCCGTTCTGCTTCCAGGGTTTTCTGGACTTCCTGGCGATCGAGATCCTGACTGGCCGCCAAAAACTGATAGTCCTGGTCGCTGAGACTTTTTCCCCGTGCCCACAGTTGAGCATCCAGCAGCGTTTGACCTCGCAACAGTCGAGAATCGTCCGCACAGCCAGAATTCAGCCATCCCGTCAGCGCCTCTGCGTAGGGCCGCCGTTTTGCCAGTTGTCGCTCGACCCATTCGAGGTTAAAGACCGCTTCATAGATGGGGTTTTTGATTCTCAACTGTCCCTGATGTTTTTCAACCAGACCCGACAGCAATAAATCTCCCTGTTCTCGGCTGCCATCGGCGGGAATGCCCTGATGACTGGTTCTAAACGTGGGCGAGTCGGCGGGAGCAGCGGGCGGCGAGAGAAGAATTTGTTGATAGAGTCCCAAAAGTCGGCCCGACTGAGGTTGGTTTCGCAAGAGGCGATCGCGAATCGTTCTCAGATGTTCTGGCTCGTCTTGAGTTTCCCAGTTGTGAATGATGCGGCTGTGAAAGATGTGTTCGAGTCGAGCGGTTAGCGGTTGAGTAGATTGAGCGGCTGGCTCTGCGCCTCCCAGTTCTTGTACAACGATCTGACACATTTTTTGCGTCAAAAACGGCTGGCCGCCCGTCCAATTTAAAATCTGCTGCAACACAGCCTTGGGGTGACTGACGACGCTAATCAGATCCGGGAGCAACGGAGCCGCCTCCGACAATTGAAAGCCATCTAGCTCGATCGCCTGTCCGATGTTAAAAGGCGTTCGTGTTTTGTCGGTGATCAGATCGGTGGGCGTGGCGACCCCCAAGAGGGCAAAGCTGAGATGGTTGTAGATAGCCTGTTCTGCGCGTTTGTTGTAGCAGGCCCGAATCAGCGCAAAAAAGTCATCCGTCGGAAACTTTAAGCCCAGCACGCTGTCAATTTCGTCAATAAAAATTACGATATCTTGCGTCACCTGAGCGAGAAGAATGGTTTCTAAAAAATCACTCAGCCGATTGACCAGAGAGAGATGGGTGCGATCGCGCCACCAGCTTCCCAGATTGACCTTTAGCTGAAAATTGCTGACCAGAGAAGCGGCGATCGAGGCGTACCATTGTTCTGCGGTGACTTGTTGGGTGCCGATCGCGGTGATATCAATTACGCCACAAAAGATTCCCTCTTCGCGGAGTCGCTGCATCGTCTGCACCCGCAAGCTTGACTTTCCCATTTGTCGGGCGTTAAAGACATAGCAAAATTCTCGCTGCTGTAACGCCACATACAGGTCATCATCGGCTCGACGCTTAACGTAGCTGGGCGCATTAGGTGGAAGACTGCCGCCAACTTGATAGCGAGAGACGGGAAGCTGAGATGCGACCATAGGAGAAGCTTTAAGTTTTGATCTGGACGCTGGACTGTAGACGCTAAACTGTAGACTTTGGACGCTGGACTTTGGACGCTGGAGTTTAGTATTCAGCAGACCCCCTGCGTGAATAGAATTTTCGATGTCACCTGCCGCTTAGGTCTTGCTCCGTTTGGGTCGGCTTGTGCCCCCTAAATCCCCCATTCTGGGGGACTTTGAAACCGCAAGTCTTGGCTCAAAGTCCCTCACTTGTGGGGGATTTGGGGGGCGTTTCCGGATTCGCGCAGGAGGTCTAGTCTTCGGTCATTGATTTTCAGTCCCAGGTCTAAAGTCTAAAGTTTACAGTTCAACGTCTAAAGTCTAAAGTCCAAGCTCCTCTATCTTTACTCAAAACTTTTCTAGCTCACCGCCAATGACTGGGCAAAGTATTTGCGATACAGGTGACAGCTTGGTACAACGTGCTGGTCGCGAATCTTGACCAACCCCTTGCTTTGAAGTTTGAAAGACTGAACGGCTTCTAGCTCGATCGGGGTCGGAGACAACACAACTCGCTTGAGCGCCTCTACCAGTTCGGGGTATTTCTGCAAATCCCACAGCAGGTTTCTCAAATGGGGGCTATAAATACTTTCGGTGGAGATGGCGTTTTCGTTGAGTTGTTCGAGGGTGACCTCTTCTAGACTGAGGTGATGCAGCGCCAACTGTACCAGATAAGGACTGCCCCCCACCAGCGTCAGCAAGTCGTCAGCGCAGGTTTCGGGTTGTTCTAGTCCATATCGCTGGGCCAGATCGCAGATTTGCTCTTGGGTAAAGGTTGGTAGCTCGATCGCCAGCCCCGCATTAAAGGGCGATTGGTGCATATTTAGCGGCACGTAGACTTCGGTAGAATGCACCAGCACGAGGCGCAGTTTTTGCCAGAGATCACTTCTACCATCGCCATAGCGGGCTTTTTCGTACCAGGCTCTCAACATGCCAAAAAAATCGGTGGCAATTTCGGGATATTCAAACACCACATCGACTTCATCAAACGCCAGCACCAATGGGGTCTCGACCTCTGACAAAATGTAGTTCTCAAAGTAGTTGGTGCAGTTGTAGCTGTTGCCAAACAGATCGTCCCAATGCTTCTCTAGCTGGTTGGGGAGGCCCAGGCTCTGAGTGACAACGGCACAAAACCACTGCAAAAAGCGCTTTAGATCAGTGAACACAGTCGAGTCGGCCAGTTGCAGGCTGGAAATGGCCGTAGCAAATCGCTGATCTCTGGCTTGAGAAAGTACTCTGGCGACGAGGGAAGTTTTTCCCATTTGGCGGGGGGCTTTAATTCTCAACAACGCCCCTGGTTGAAGAATGGTGTCGTAGGCCAATGTCTCGATCGGGGGCCGTTCGACATAAAAGTTGGAGTCTAGCGGTAGTTGACCACTCAACAATACTTGCTGCCGATTTCCCCCCAGGGAGTCTGAGTCCGCATAATCTTCGGCTCCTAACGTCAGGTCAAACGCCCGAAAGTAATTTTCTAACGTCTGCTGATCGACCGCAACCTTGCGACTTCTCACCCGGGCCAACGTGTTGGGGCTAAGTCCGGTACGATCGCTCAATTCTTGCAGCGTATAGGGCTTTCCAAAATTGCTTTGGCTGACCGATCGTTGCTCTGCGGTCTGCAATCGTTGCCACCCTTTTGAGCTTAGGATGATTCCTCGTTTTCGCTTGATTTGATGAGGGCGTTGCGACATGCGGGTAAAGGGGGACGACACAGAAGAAACCGGATGACCATGAAAGGAGCATTCTAATACGATTTCACCCTGTCATTGCACCGTACAGGACAGTTTCCAGGTTCAAAGAATGATCACGTTGTACGGAGATAGAAAAGTTGTTGAGCGGTTGATCAAGCTAACTGGCAAACTCGACAAGTTTCTTCTGTGATGCAGCATTGCAATCTAATTGTCTGGCTTTTAAGAGTAAGAAAAAGGGAGAATAGGCGATCTTAAGTTCATCAAAACCCTCTCGAAAGGTGAAGATTTTGCCGTTTTTTATCATCGCTTTTTATCCGCAGTGAGTGAGCTAAAAATTAACAATCATTGCCTCGTCACTATATCAGGCTTAAATTGTGGATCTGATTTGTTTTTTTAGGTTAAAACTATATAAATTACTTCAGGTCGGAGTTAATACTTCAAGTATCTAATTGTGATGCGCCTAAAATAGTCATCATTTATCAGAAGCCAGCTTATTTCCTGCAATTTTTGCTCACCGTTTGAAGTGAAAGATCGCGCTGCATCAAGTTTGGCACTCGCTCTTGTCTTGAGTCTTTTTCTAACTTGTGTGCTTAACTAGTGATCTTGAGTAGTCAAGGATTCCCTTGAGATGCAAGCTGTATAAAGGTAGCAAAACTCACTTTACTTACCTCGGTAGTATGGTTAAATCTAAGTAAGAAGCCGAGTAGTGTAAGATGTAGCTTTCCAGCTTCCCTCTACCAAGATCTGTGCATCAAGATCGGTAAGGTAATTTTTGTCAGATCGGCGATCGCTGAAACCAGAGTTCCTGAGTTTGTAACTACCTTCAAACAATTCAAGGGTGCATGAAGAGTGACCATTATGAGAATCAAGAACCCAGGTAGCCCAGTATGCTCAATCAAGATAAGTCAAGACTGTAGCGGCCAGACTGTGACCCTGATGAAACGAAATAGTAGAGCTAACCTGATTGACTCAAGCGCGATCAGGGTGACGACTCCTGTTGAGCGCTTCTGCAACGTTCAAATTGATGATCTGCCCCTCAACAACCAGGATTGCGGT
>NZ_JBJPHU010000185.1:0-8334 GCF_052939515.1 Phormidesmis sp. 146-33 | reverse complement strand
CGGTCTGCCACACTCTTAAGATACAAGGGGGCTGAAGCTAAATTAAACGAAGCGAGTCACTCTCATCGAACTGACGTTAAAAAGGGGGATTTTGAATCTGGTTCCTCCCTTTTTAAGGAGGGCTAGGCGGGATCTAACCCGTTCTGCTACCAGCGAGATGACTTTTAAAACATCCTCTAAGAGGAAGGTAAACGAGGTAGGGTGAAGTGATGAACCTGTGAGAATCCTGAGAGACACCACGCAATGTCTTGACTGCCATTCAACTCATCTCCGTAAAAACGGAATCAAGAAGGGTAAGGCTGTGATTAGTAAGGCTGTGCTGAGGGTTTAAACCTGCACAAATTTTTGACAAGCTGACATCTAGAATCGAATCCCTACGCCGCCCTGGAGTGAAGTCGCTGCCCCACCTCGCTTGTAGCCGTCAAAAGCAAAAATAGCATTCCCAAAAAGCACCACATTACTGTTGGGCAGCGCGTAATCAATTCCCGGTTGCAGCACAAAGCTCGTCTGGTCACCAATGGGCGTATTGCTCCCGATCGGGATCGAAGCCCCTGCGCCAATATAGACATCCGTTTGCCAATTGACCGGAATATCGTAGGAAACCGTCGGAACGAGCGCCACCCCATCGCCGATCAAAACTTGTCCTCTTAGCGAAATCGGCGCTCTCAAAAGCTTGTAGCGACCTGCAATCACGCCCGAAGTTTTGCGATCGTCATTTTCTGCCCTGGTCAACCCAAACGACGCGCCAACCCCAACATAGCTACCGTAAGCCGCCTGCGAAAAAGCGGGAGCCTGGGTCATCAGCGAAAGACCTACGATCGTGCCACTTCCTACGGCGATCGCACCCACTCTCAAACGCAACCAATTAAGAACTTTCATCAATGAACTCCTCAGTAACCAAACGGCAGAATCAGAATCGGCTCCCAATATTTAGGGATCAAATGTTAAATAGATGACTTTAAAGGATGGTAATAATTCACCTAAAATGCCCTGAATATCATTTAATAATACTCAACAACTTCAGTTCTCAACCCTTCAATTTCAAACCCTTGTTCTTTTACTTGTTCTTTTAGAAGTTTCCATTTGAGCATTTATCAAAAACAAATTCATCGCTCGATAGATTTTCTTCTAGCAAATCAGGCGCTTCTTAAGCAGAAAACTAATCGCTCGAATATTCTTGATGCTCTAACCGTTGCGGGTTCTGTGTCTCTTATCACAATAAATTTGGGCAATTCTTAGAAACTAATAAAGATGCGTCGAATGTTCTCCCGATCGGTCTTTAATAGGCTCATGATAGAGAAGTGCTGCATCTTCACAATCGGTCATTCTCCCGATAACTTATGGATACCTCTTATTTAGTCCCAGACGATTTGCCGCCCTCCGAATGGACAGAGCAGGATGCTTGGCTGCGCCGAAGGTTAGAAGAGGCGGTCAATCGATGTTTTTATGAGTCCTGTGATGGGGTAATGCAGGCTTTGCTCATCAATTGTCACTGGGGGTTTTCGATTACAGCAAGCGCCCTGACGTTGGTGATCCATTGCCCTGACCAAGCGATCAATCTGCGGGTTTTAAACAATGTGGTGGCGATCGCCAACCTGCTCAAACCGTTCTCAAAAACTGCCAAAATTAGCATCTGTCCCCCAAATGGAGAAGCGCTTGATGTCCGCGTGGATGAAGTCTCTGTGTAGCGAGATTTGGTTTGGAGGGATGAGGGACTTCGATGATCTGTTCCCCCTTTGGGGGTAATCCGCTGCGCGACGAGGAGGGATGAATTAGAACTGGCTCGTTAGTGGGCTTTGCCAGCACCGAGGTAGAGTTCGGCGACTTTGGGGTTGTTGAGTAAATCGATGCCTCGTCCTTCAAAGCGATCGCGCCCCGCTTCTAACACATAGCCGCGATCGGACATTTCCAAAGCTCTTTTGGCGTTTTGTTCAACGAGGACGATCGCCGTTCCGCCCCGGTTGATTTCACGAATTTGCTCGAAGACACTGTTGACTAAAATTGGAGAGAGCGCAGCAGAAGGCTCGTCTAGCAGCAACAGACTGGGTTGTAGCATCAGGGCTTTACCCATTGCCAACATTTGCCGTTCGCCTCCAGAAAGCGTGCCTGCGCGTTGTTTGCGCCGTTCTGCCAGACGAGGAAATTTGGTGAAGATCTCATCTTTGAGCGGCTGCAAATTTACGTCTCTGACAAAGGCTCCCATCTCTAAGTTTTCTTCGACGGTCAGCGACGGAAAGGTATTGGAAATCTGCGGGACGTAACACATTCCCCGTTTGACAATCTGGTCTGATTTGAGTCCGACAATGCTCTCACCTTTGAACGCGATCGTGCCCTCATTGGGAGTTAGCAACCCAAAGACTGCCTTTGCCAGCGTCGATTTTCCGGCTCCGTTGGGGCCAATAATCGCCACCAATTCACCGGGGTACACCTTCATGCTTACACCCTGCAAGATGTTGAGATCCTCGATATAGCCTGCGTGGATGGTGTCAACTTCGAGAAGGGGAGAGGTCATGGAGGGATGAGGGATGAGGGATGAGGGATGAGAAGAAGCCTTGAAAGTGGGCGGTCGGAGGCTATTCGGGGGTTTTTTGGAGTTCGGGGCGTTCTTCGGGGACGATCGCACCCTCGACAGGACAAACTTGTAGACAGATTCCACAGTCGATGCAGGTGGAGAAATCGATCCAGTACCAGTCTGTGCCTTTGGTGTTTTTGCCTGGCCCAGGATGAATGCAGGCAACAGGGCAAGCGTCTACGCAGTCTGCAACGCCTTCACAAATATTTGTCACGATCGTATGGGACACGGTAGTTCTCTCAATGATGGGATGCTTTCATTATCGCTAACTCAGCGTCTCCACAACCGCCGAACCGTCTGCCTTGATCCAAGCGATCTTGGCGATCCGACGGCTTTGGGCTTGGGTGCGGATGGTTTCACGATCGAGGCTCAACTCTCCAGCACCGCCGCTGAGATCAAGTTCTACCTGGAGCGGTTCGGGTTGGTTGCGTAGGGTTTGGGCGTAGGAGAAGGCGATCGCATTCGTTTGGGGCGTTTCGGAGACGACAAGCCACTCGCTCGCAGCCGTCTGCATCGGAAGCTGACCCGTCTGCAAAAGTACTTGATGAAGCTGCTCGATTTGTAGAGAGAATCCGATACTCGGGATGGTCTGTCCTTGGGGATGAAACTGACCCAAAAGCTGGTCATAGCGTCCACCCTGACCCAAAACCTGCTGACCTGAGACGGGACTGCTGACCACCTCAAACACAATCCCCGTGTAATAGTCAAAGGTGCGAATGATGCTCAAATCAAGCACGATCGCCAACTCAGAAGCCTGGTCAGATTGCAGCCGCAAACTATCTTGTAGCAGGTCAACTAGAGATTTGAGATTGTTGACGGCTTCTTGCTGACTGTCGTCCAAATCTAATTGACTCACTTGTTGAATCACATCCGCAGGCTTACCGCGCAAATCCATCAGCACCAAGGCTCGATCGCGCAGTTCATTCGACAGGGGCAAGGCTTCGAGGGTTAATCGATCGAGATGAGCGATCGCCGTACGGACTCGGTTTCGCAGATCAGACGGAAAAACAGAGAGCAGCGATCGCGTCAGGCCCGCTTCACCCAAAATCAATGACCAGCCCTGAAACCCTAGCTGATCGAGACTGTCGATCGTCAGCAATAAAATTTCTGCATCAGCCAGCAAGCCGCCGCCGCCCAACAATTCAACGCCTGCTTGATAAAATTCTTGTTGTCCCGTGTGGCTGCCTTCTTGCGCCCGACGAAACACATTGGCGTTGTAATAAAGCCGTTGAGGAAAGGTCGATCCTGCCATGCGAGTGACCGCAGTCCGCGCGATCGAGGCCGTCAATTCTGGACGCAGCCCCAACACTTCATCATTGAGATTGTGTAATTGTAAGACGGTCGATCGCTCGATCGCTCCCCCCGCCATCAATGTATCCAATCGTTCTAGCGTCGAGGTAATGATCCGATGGTAGCCCCAGCGATAAAACACCTGCTGCAACCGATCTTCGATCCAGCGTTTTTGAGCCACATCCAAAGGCAGCAGATCTCTAGCCCCAGTGGGCGGTTGATACACCATTATTTTTTCTTTCCACCGAATAGGCCGCCAAAGAGTCCGCCGTTGGGCTTGGCGTTAGTTGGCTTGCTGGCGGGTTTTGTAGACGATTGAGATGTTGTACCGCTGGCTTTTTGCTCTAGCCACTGTTTTCCTTCGAGCGCCACGGGGTCTTGAGGATTCGCTGACAGCGCTTTGTTAAAGTGAATTTTGGCCATCGTCCCTTGATTTTGGCGCAGGTAAACCATCCCCATCAGGCTGTGACAGCGACTATTGTTTGGCTCAATTTTTAGCGCGTCTCGTAGCTCAAGGGTAGCTTTGGCATAGTTGCCTTTAGCCATAAACCCTTCTGCTCGACGGTAATATTGCTCGGCGATCGATTCTTCTTTGGGCGCAGGAGGAGTCACCACAACTTCGGCAGCAGGCGCAGGCGTGTGAGTGGCCGTTGTAAACAGTTGGGGTTTGGGTTCGACCAGTTCTCCGTTGGCTTCTCGCCGCATCACGTAGACGAGATTGAGTTCACTGATTTGAGCCGTTAGCTCGATCGCTTGGTCAAACTGCTCATATTGTCTGCCTGCGAGATCTTGTAGCGCCGTTCGATAAAAATAATCGGGATTGCTGGCGGTCATTAGCTGTTTGGCCAGGCTGCCCATGACTTCGATCGAGGGGTTGCGCTGTGCAGACTGCCCTTTGAGCTTGAGAATGAGAACGTGATCAACGCGGTTCTTTTCTTGAGACAGCTTTTCCCAGGCGGGGTTGACCATTTTTGAAAGAAGCTGATCCGCCAGCAGTCGATCGGAGTCACTCACGGCCAGTCCGCTATCAGGGTGTAGCCGCCGCGCAATTTTCAGATAGCTTTTGCGGATTTCTTTGACATCTGCCTCGATCGACACGCCCAAGACCGAGTGATGGTCAGCAAAATCCAACATGAATAGACCTCGTTGTATTTGAAAACTCATGTTGTGTCTACCTGCTTGCGCTAGATGATGTTTAGTGTATGCGATCCAGCCAGACTGATCTTATTTGTCAGACGAAATTGACTTAATGCATTGCCCAATCGTTCAGACCGACTTGTGAGCAGCCAATCAGTCTCCGCTTATTCTATAAGATTTCGCGCTTTGCTCCCAACCTCCAAAAGTGCCTGACTGAGGCTGTCATGGATCTGAGAATTGGTGGCCAAAATTCTGCCAGAACTGAGTTGAAAGGGTGTGCGATCGTAAGCCGTCACCCGGCCCCCCGCTTCTTGCACCAGCACGACACCCGCCGCCATATCCCAAATCGACAAACCTCGCTCCCAGTAGCCATCCAAGCGACCGCAAGCGATGTAAGCCAGATCCAAAGCGGCTGCCCCGTCTCGCCGAACTCCCTGCGTCAAATGGGTCAGATGGGCAAATTCAGCGTAGTTGGTATCGGAGGTTTGGCGGCGATCGTAGGCAAATCCAGTCACCAATAGGCTTTTACTCAAGTCATCGGTTTGAGAAACCTGCATGGGACGGCGATTACAGGTTGCTCCCAGTCCCTTTGCCGCGCGAAACAACTCCTGACGAATCGGATCGTAGACCACGCCGACTTGAGGAATTCCATCAATTAACAGCCCGATCGACACCGCCACAAACGGATATTGATGCGCGTAATTGGTCGTGCCGTCGAGGGGGTCGATCGCCCAGAGATAGTCACTTGCCAACCCCTCCAGTTTTCCAGATTCTTCTGCCAGGATGGGATGATCGGGAACGTGTCGATGCAGGACTTCTAGAATGGCTTTCTCGGCGGCTTTGTCCGCTTCGGTGACCAGATCGCCCGATCGCCCTTTTTCTTGAATGTCTTCTAACTTGCCCCAGTAGTTTTGCAAAACGGCACCCCCAGAGAGGGCGGCTTCGGTCGCGATGTCGAGGAAAATTTGCAGAGATTGCGGCATAAGTTGGGTTAACGGTGACGAATGAAGTCGTAAATTTTCAGATAGTCCTCACCCGGATGGTTCCACGAGTAGTCGTAGTTCATGCCCTGGAGGACTAACTTTTCATACAGTTCGGGAGCGTGTTGGTAAAGCCCGATCGCCCGATCCATCGCTGATTCTAGGGCGGACTTGTCGGTTTGATAAAACACATATCCGTTGCGTTCTTCTAGCGGTTTGGTGCCTTCGTAGTCGCGATCGAAAACGGTATCCAGCAGTCCACCTACGCCGCGCACGATCGGAACGGTGCCATATCTCAGCCCGATCATTTGCGTCAATCCACACGGCTCATAGTTGCTCGGAACAATGATCATGTCTGCCCCGGCATAGATTAAATGGGCCAACTCCTCGTTAAAGCCAAGTTCTAGATGGCAGTCGGGATTGTCGTTGAGAAATTGTTTTTCGTGGTGAAAGTGGGCGTTGATTCCGGCTTCGGTCGCGGAACCCAATAGAACAAATTGCGCGCCCTGCTTCAAACTGTGGTAAAGCGCGTGATGGACTAAATGAACCCCTTTTTGCTCATCCAATCGTCCAATAAAGCAGATCAACGGGCGATCGCTCTCTCGTAACAACAGCCGCTCCTGTAAAGCCTTCTTATTCTTTGCTTTGTTCGTTAAGTCGTCAACGCTGTAATGATGAGGAATGTAGCGATCGCTCTGCGGATTCCACACGTCGTAGTCGATGCCATTCAAAACGCCGCGAAACCGATCTTGATGGACATGCAGCGTATGACCTAACCCATAGCCTTCTTTGCTAAAGCGAGCTTCCCAGGCGTGATGTGGCGAAACGGTGGTGACAAAGTTGGAGTAGGTAATGCCGCCTTTCATAAAGTTGATCGCAAACGGATTAAAGTCATCGCGCAGGCGATCGGACTGAAAGTAATAAGCCGCCTGATTTAACCCAGTTGCCGCCAAAATTTCACTGCCGCCCATGCCCTGATGCTTGAAATTGTGAACGGTATAGCAAACGCGCTGATACTCCATCCCGTGAAATTTGTAAATCTCAAACAGCATCACCGGAACCAGCCCCGTTTGCCAGTCGTGACAGTGAATCACATCAGGCCGTTTGTTGCTTCTAAGCAAAAATTCCAGTGCCGCCTTACTAAAAAAGGCAAACCGAAAATTGTCATCTGAGCAACCGTAATAACAGCCTCGATCGAAGAAGCGATCGTCCGACTGCGGTTGAATAAAGAAGCACAGGCGACCATGTACCCAGCCACAAAATACCTGACAGCAAACCGCGCCCCCATACCAAGGCACCATCAGATCGCGGTAGGCTTCATGCAGCCCCCAAATGTGGTCATAGCGCATACAGTCGTACATTGGCAGCACCAGTTCGACGGTGTGACCCCGCATTTCTAAATCGCGGCTGAGGCCATAAACCACATCACCCAAGCCTCCCGCCTTGATGACAGGGGCGCACTCAGAGGCAACCTGCACAATGTACATATCTGTTCTCTCTTATCAGCTTTACAAAAGTTTGTTTTTCCGGTGTTCCCCTTAAAATGATACGCAACTTTGGGCCATCGTCTAGTCGTCGATCGAGAGATATCAAAAATTCTGAACAGACAATTGGATAGGACACTCTCAGTAGAAAAATCAGTTCATAAAACAACACAAACCCTTGCTAAATCAGTTCACGATGGATAAAAAGATTGATTGGTTAGCATCTCAGTAATCTGAATTGATGTATCAGAAAAACAGATTTGAGAACGCTGAAAAAACAGCAAAAATACTGGCTTAAAATACCGATACTGAGTTTTGATCGTTTCATCTAATCACTTTGTTGATGCTAAATTGATGCTAAGATTTTGCTAGACTAATCACAGGTTATCTACTTCATCATTTCTTCATAGAAAGCAGGAATATCACTCTAAAGAAAGATAGGAAACGCAAACGAATTGGTTTAGATGTGGAATAGAGATTCCTGTCTCAGTCATCAAGTCGGTCATTACAACGGGAGATTTATATGCGAATTGCTCAGGTTGCCCCATTGTGGGAGCGTGTTCCACCTCCAGCCTATGGCGGTATCGAGTTGGTCGTAAGTTTGTTAACCGATGAACTGGTGCGGCGGGGGCATGAAGTCACGTTGTTTGCATCGGGTGACTCCCTCAGTCTGGCTAAATTAGAGTCGGTGCATCCCCAAGCGATTCGTTTAGATCCGACGGTGAAGGAATACAGCGTTTATGAAATGCTGCAACTGAGTCATGTGTACGATCGCGCTTCTGAGTTTGATGTGATTCATTCTCACTTAGATTATTCGACGTTGCTCTACGCCAATCTGGTCAAAACGCCGACGATTCACACGTTACACGGG
>NZ_JBJPHU010000184.1:0-8381 GCF_052939515.1 Phormidesmis sp. 146-33 | reverse complement strand
CTACTTCTGTGCTTTGACGCAAATCGTTATGATGTTTTAAGCCTGAGTAGTTACAAAAAGATTCAGTATATTTCCAGCTAGATACCCTTTCTCTCCCGGATCTTGCTGCTGCTGAGTGGCTAAAAGATCTTCAAGACGGATTTCAATACGAGCTTTTGTTCTCAGCTTGTTCTCTAAAGCAACAATGACAGGCTGAACAATTAATCGAATTTGCGTTTCTCGCACGTAGTCTTTGGCTTGTACTTTGGCTAAGGCATGACTGTTGAAGAGTTTAATGTCTTGCGTCACCACTTCACTGACAATTTGGTCTATAAAGCGCTCAGTGACATATTCCATCACAACAGGTTGGAGCGTATAGCTAGCTTGGCTTTGTTCAATGAGCGATCGACGCTGCACAGATTCTAACGCTTGGAGTAATTCTGCTGGTCTAGTAGAAATTAGGTCGTTCTGTAGATCTGTCATGCAAATGAAATCGCGATTAATTGCAAGCCAGTATAGAATTTGCTGTTCTAATGGACTGAGATGTTCAAATTGTTCATCCAACAGGTTTGAGACTTCTCGAAAGAGGGCAGTTCCTAGCTGTAAGAAATTTGCAATATTGCAATCAAACAAATCGCGGATCGAAGCTGAGGCAAGCTTGAGAGCAAGGGGATTGCCTTGATAAGACTCAATTAACTGTTTTTTGTTTTCTGAAGTGCCACGCAGTTCGTTTAGATGCAAAATGGCTTCCCCTTCAGGTGTGTGTAGTCCTCTGAGTTGAAGTGTTTTTATGCTTTCCCGCGCAAAGACTTCTTTAGTCTTGTATCGACTTGTCAGTACAACAATGCTCTGGTGAGGCACGTCCGTAAGCTGCTTAAGCAGAGCTTCATATCCTTCATAACCTGCTCGACAAGCGCCCACTAGCTCACCGTTTTGTAAAATCGCCTCAAGGTTGTCTAATATCAAGAGGCAGCGATTTAGACGCAATTGTTTTAGTAGCTGAGTTGTGCAGGTGTCTATGCGATCAGGTATGTGATCAGGAATGTTTTGTTCCGGAACGAGGGTTTGAAGAATTTCTGAGAGGAGCGTTTCTAATGGAGGCGCTTGAAGCAGTGATTTCCAAATGACTTGATCAAATACTTGTCTAAAAGAGTAAGCAAATTTAGCCGCAAGTGCCGATTTGCCAATGCCACCCATGCCGACGATCGCCACTAACCGACAGCGCTCCTCAAGCATCCATCGTCTCAGCGTTTCTAGTTCTGCTGTTCGCCCATAAAAGGTGGAAACATTGGGTGCGCCTGCGATCGTTCCGATTTGCTGCGTCAAAGTTAGTGGAATTGCAGCATTCAATCCATTACGGCTCTCCCGCGGCCGGGGCTGTTTTCGCTGCTCCCATTCCCTGTCAAATCGCGATAGGTTTGCTTCACTCTCCTCACGGGGATGCCACAATTC
Source organism: Phormidesmis sp. 146-33 (assembly GCF_052939515.1). Lineage (NCBI taxonomy): Bacteria > Bacillati > Cyanobacteriota > Cyanophyceae > Leptolyngbyales > Leptolyngbyaceae > Phormidesmis > Phormidesmis sp. 146-33. Next base: position 6,950 of record NZ_JBJPHU010000184.1, on the reverse strand, counting down.
AAGAGTAAAGTGCCAGTATTCTGCGCCTTGAGTAGCCGTCCGATGGTCTTGCAAAATTTTAAGAAAATCTCGGTAGCATTTGAGCGATTCTCTAATTTGTTCTGAGTTTAACGGGTCGTGACCTGGCGATCGAGTTGTGAGTTCTTGCAAAACCCTAATTTTTGTGCGAACCACACACCGCTGTTCAGTTTGCCAGGTTATCGAGAAATCTCTATTAGGAATGGGGTTGCACTCACTTTCAAGTCTATTTGCATAAGCGAGCAGAGAGTTTAGAAGGTGTTTGGCTTGGGCTTGTGCTTTAGAACCGTAGCTCACTCTTGCCATAGATGTCCCCTCAGAATTCAAGAAAGTTTGGGGATTTTTTGGGACTTCCCCAATCCATACACTTTCCCCAAGCTATCGATTCAAGACTCTAAGCCCCTTTCCAGCCTTACCCATCCTTTCTTGCTTTAGGGAATAAGTCCAGAATACACTCTCAGCGTGGGTTGGAGTTGTGCTTTAGACAGCAATGTAGCTATCAAACATCTTGTGTTGAACGTTTCGTTGAATCGCTGAATTTCACTTCTCAGCAAGATAATGTCCAAATCGTCCCTTGATGAAGGCTGCGGTAAACAGTTTTCGCCAAGTTGGTATTTTCTAAAGCATTGATTTTTTGACTAAAAAGGAGGCTTCTATGAAGTTAAATCGTGTTCGCACTTCTACCTTGATTGTTGGACTCGCTTTGATCTTTAATGCTACAACTACTCCGGCTCTAGCTGCGAGAAAACTGACTGAAACAAGAAGCTTTGTATACACTTGCGGCATTGCCACCTGTAGTACCTACCTCAAGCGAGGCACCACTAGACGACTATGGAGCAAGCTTTCTAAATATAAAGGGGCTAGTGCAGGTGCGATTGGCGGTGCTGCTGGCATTGCTTGTGCACCCATCGGTGGAGTTGGCGCTGCTGTCTGTGGGGCTGCTGGGGCAGTATACGGTGGGCTGCTCATGGACAAATTAGAAGACGCTGCAACTTCTAATAAGTGTTTGCGATTTAGGCATCTAGTGGGTGGAGCAGTGCAAGGAATCTATGTAGACCAGTCTGGATACTGTAAAAAATAGTGGTTTCTGAGCAGGATGATTGTCAGCGATCGCTCTTTCACGTCTAGCGATCGCTTCCCTTCTAACGTGAATTCGATGAAATCCTTTGTTGCCGTTACAAATCCGGGCAGCCCCCTAAATCCCCCACGAGTGAGGGACTTTGAACGAAGACTATGATCTAAAAGTCCCCCAGATTGGGGGGTTGGGGGGCAGAAGCGCTGAAGACCGAAGCGAAAAACTCCCATCGAATTCACATCACTCTACAATCCATTCATCTTGAAACAGGGAGTCAACGATGCCAATCCCACCGATTTCAAGTCAACTTTCAAATCAACTCAATAGACTTACCTCTCACGCATTAGTAGAGAATATTGCGCCATATCCACAATTGAGAACTGCACCCATCTCTAAACCGGAGCCTGCGATCTCATTTCCTTTGGGACTGATGTTGCTGTTTGTCGCTAGTAGCTATCTAACCATTTTTATCAGTAGTTTGTTTCTGGTGAGTCGCCGTGAGGAACTGCCAACCTATGAGCAAGCTATCGAAGCCCAACCACCACAAGATCTCATATAAGCAGTCAACCAAACTACTGCTTCTCCAGCGGTCACTACTACTACCGACGCGACCAATCATCTACTTCATCCCGAAGCCCAACCGTCCTCAGAAACCAAGCGGAAACTGAATCAGCCAGCCGTTTCTCCAACTCCTACATTCTCTACTGACCATCCGCTTTACTTGAAGCTGCTGACTCTGCTACAGGGCGATCGCAGCACCGCAAATCGGCTACTCCAGCAAGCCTGTACAAACTATCCCAACCAATCAGCACAGTGGCGATATGAAAAGGTGATTTGGGATCTGGTGCGCGATCGCTTGCCTTAACTACCCCACATTCACTTGCATCAAACAACTGGAATTTAGTGGACTCTAACTAACCACGATCGCTCACATTCAATCTTGAAACACAACTTGAAACACAATGGGAGATCAGTCGTCATGCAAGCCTTTGTAATGGGTGCTTTAAGTGCATTCAGTTTAAGTGCATTTAGCATTACCGTCTATCAACCTGAAGCTAGATCGCTGCCACTATCCTCTGTCTCATCGCTCCATGCACCAATTCTGATCAGTCGTACTTCTGGCTCATTGCCCAACGGCACAAACATCACGTCTCCTCAAAACACACGAGGACGGGCAACCCTGCGGGTGATCAACGGCAATCGATTTGACGCGGCAATTAAACTTGTCGATCGCACGTCTGGCAAAACTCTTCGCTTTGTTTATGTACAAGCCAACCGAGAAGTAACTCTCTCAGGAATTCCTTCTTGCACCTGTACCCTAAAGTTCACGACGGGAAGCGGTTGGGATCAAAATGTTCGCAAGTTTACGCGCAACTCAGTCTTCTACAAATTTGATGATCCGTTGAACTTTAGAGAACTGCGATCGGGCTTAAGAACCCGATGGGTTAATTACACCGCCAGATTAAACCGTGGAGCAGATGGCAATGCCCCCTCGACTACAATCTCGGAACGTAATTTTTGAACCTGAACGATTCCATTCAGCAACATAGCGCTTTGTAATTAACAGGACTAATAGAGGAAAAGATGAACATTAAGGACAAGTGGATTGGACTTTTCTTATCAAGTGTTGTCTTATCAAGCGGAATGGCTTTGGAAGCCGTTTTACCGATGAGTGCAACTGCAAAGCGTAGTGGGACTATTGATGGTTTTAAGACGGATATTTGTACATGGTCACCCGATCGTATTCCAAAAATCGCTAATTTTCGGGAGGCTTGTATTGCTCACGATCGTTGCTATTTCAATCTCAGACAGCGTTTACAGAATTACCAAGGTCGTATCAGACGGCGCTTTCAGGCTCAATTAGGGTTTCTAGAGTGCGATCGACGCTTCTTGTCCAACATGAGGAGAGCTTGCAGGCAACAACATCGACCAGGAGTACGGCGAGTTGCTTGCTACGACACGGCTAATAAATACTATAAAGCAGTGGCAGCACTCACCGCGACAGGGACAAGACGGCTAACACCCTAGAAGAAAATGGCACTAATTGAATATCAAGTTTGCTGAAGTTAATGTCAGTTCGATGAGCTTTGAACCTTGTTTGAAAGTTCCCTAGAATTGGCAGCTTGGGGGGCAGAAGCGTTCATTAACGAAGCGAAAAACTTCATCGAACTGACTTTGTTGAAGATTCTAGCCCTTTGAAAATTGCTGAACTATAGCAGTCCGATTTGAGTTGTGAAATCTCGGAAAGCCCCCTAAATCCCCCATTCTGGGGACTTTAAGATGGAAAAATTCTCCAATTTTAAGAATGATCTACGGTTCAAAGTCCCCCAATTTTGGGGGATTTAGCGATGATTGTGAGCAGCAATGGATTTCTCGCCAGTTCGAGAATGCGAGGACGATCACGCAATGTCTGCATTAATTGATCGATCGACTTCTCTGGCGGCATCGCCCAAGCTTTGAGAAATCGCCGCATCTGCACATCAGTAAACTCAACGACTTCTAACGTGCGATCGACGCGATCGCTAAATTCGCCTTGATAAACCTGCGATCGACAAGTCATCACAAACCGACACTTTTCATAGGTATCGAGAAAATCTTTGAGCTTTTGAATGACTTGCGATCGGGCAGCACTTCCCACTTCATCCAGCCCATCCAACAGCAGCAAAATCGTTCCCTTGTCTAACGCCTGCTGCAAAAAGTTCTCCCCGTGTGGAAAATCCTCTCGCTCCAGCGCCTTGACTAACTGCGGCAAAATCTCAGACCCATCACTCAGGCGAAATAGCTCCAACAAAACTGCTACAGGCTGATCTGGCAAACTCGCCAACCGCCCCTCTGCCTCACTCAGCGTCAAATACTTGAGCAGCATCGACTTGCCCGATCCCGGTTTCCCTGTCACCATCAATCGCTTGTACTGCGAAACCGCTTGATATGCATCGATTAAGTCATAATTTTGGCTACCCTTGACCTTGAGCGGCACATAGACATCTTGCATTTTGAGCGGTCGATCGGCGGAGCGAAACGGAATCTTGAGTTCGCGATATTTGCCAATCAACGCCTGATGATATTTCTTGAGCGCAATGCCCCAGAAAAGTTTCGTCCCAGCAAATCGGTTGTAGATTGCCTTAAAGAATTTGTCTGCAAGCGTTTTCGTCCAGGTGTTAATCGTGTCTCGAAAAATTGCCCAAAAACCTAGTAAACCAGCGGCAACCCACCCCACTTTCGGCAAAAACTGCTCCCAGGAGTCAGCCTCCTTTGCTTCCTTGAGTCGGGCGTATTCCTCCTCGTAAATTGTAATAATTTCAGGTGGAGTCAATCCTGCGTCATTCTTTTCAAACCGCTTTAATACCGTCGAAGTTTGCATCGAACTGTCTGTTTTGACATGTCGATCGGCAGACTTTTTGACCTCAAGAATTACCGCATCTCGACTTGAAGGCGTTTGAGAATGCGTTGCCGTGACCGAGCCAAAAGTAATTAGAAATGTCAGAACAAAAACCAAGATCCATTGACGCTGAAAAAGTTTAGACACGGGGCAACTCGCTAGGTGTGATTTTCAACATGCCACTGTTTTATCACCGTTTCCAGAAAAATTACGTAGCCCTAACGCAACGTTTAGAGTTTGATACTTGTGTGTGAGTCATTCTCCCGTGGTTATCCGCTTCTCGAATTACGTCAGTTCGATGCAATCTTTCGCTACGGTTGATTAATCCGGGCAGCCCCCTAAATCCCCCACGAGTAGGGGACTTTGAAGCAGCATTCTTCTCTTAAAGTCCCCCAAAGTTGGGGGGTTGGGGGGCAGAGGCTGTGAACAACGAAGCGAAAAACTCTCATCGAATTCACGTCGAATTGATCACAAAAAAAGGCAACCCCGGAAAGATTGCCCTATCAAGTATTTTGTCCAATAGAGTTTATTAGATAGGCTTATGATGATTCAGCCAACAACTCAAAACTCTCTACAGATTTGTCATGACTGCTTTGGCGGCTTCCAGGGTGCGATCGACATCTTCATCGGTATGCGCCAGGGAAGTAAATCCCGCTTCAAACTGAGACGGTGCCAGATAAACGCCCTGCTCTAACATGCCCCGGTGGAAGCGGCCAAACTTATTAAAGTCGCACTTTTTGGCATCTTCGTAGTTGTGAACCGGGCCCTCGGTAAAAAAGAAGCCAAACATGCCGCTAATCGAGCCACCGCAGGCGACGTGACCTGTTTCTTTGGCAACGGTCAGCAACCCTTGAGTTAGACGGGAGGTGACGCGATCGAGTTGCTCATACGTCCCTGGTTGGCGCAATAGTTCCAATGTTTTGATACCAGCCGCCATCGCCAGCGGATTGCCAGACAGCGTTCCGGCTTGATACATGGGGCCAGCCGGGGCAACCATCGCCATGATGTCTTTGCGACCGCCATAGGCACCCACAGGCAGCCCACCGCCGATCACCTTACCCAGCGTCGTCAAATCTGGCGTGATGCCAAACTTTTCTTGTGCGCCGCCGTAAGCGATCCGAAAGCCTGTCATCACTTCGTCAAAGACGAGCAACGCGCCATGTTCGCGAGTCAATTCGCGCAGGCCGGCCAAGAAACCAGCTTCGGGAGGAATAAAGCCAGCGTTGCCGACGATCGGTTCCAAAATCACGCCCGCAATTTCACCTGGATTTGCTTCAAACAAAGCTTTCACCGCTTCCAGATTGTTGAAGGGTGCCGTTAGCGTATTGTTGGTCGTCGATTTAGGAACGCCAGGAGAATCGGGCAAGCCCAACGTCGCAACTCCGGAGCCTGCTTTCACCAAAAACATGTCGGCGTGACCGTGATAGCAGCCCTCAAACTTGATCAGCTTTTCGCGGTTGGTAAAGGCTCTCATCAGCCGCAAAACCGACATACAAGCCTCAGTCCCCGAATTGACAAACCGCACCATTTCGACGCTGGGGACGGCATCGATCACCATTTCCGCCAAGACATTTTCTAAGGCATTGGGAGCGCCAAAACTGGTGCCTTTTTCTAACGTTTCATGAAGCGCTCCTAACACATCCGGATGGGCATGACCACAAATGGCCGGCCCCCAGGAGCCAATGTAATCAATGTATTGGTTGCCATCGACATCCCAGGCGTATGCGCCCTTGACGTGATCAAAGACGATCGGCTGCCCGCCCACCGATTTGAACGCTCGTACGGGAGAACTGACTCCACCGGGCATTAGTTTTTGAGCAGCGGCAAAGATTTCTTCTGATTTAGTGGTTCTCAAAGTGCCTGTAATCAATGTTTTCTCCTTTAATCCATTGCGATCGCGTTGCAATAGCAGCGCTTTCTGATGCCAATTCCGAAGATATTCCTCAAGATAGGCAGATTTCTGAGTTTTGCAAGCAATACTAAACAATTATCTCACTTACCGGAGGCGGCTAGGATGTCGTACCAAAACAATCAGGAGTTACCTGCGAGCATTCGCAATCAGCTTTCTGAGACGGCTCAACACTTTTACAGAGTAGCGTTTAACTCTGCTCTTCAGTGGTATGGGGAAGAGACCAAAGCTCATCAAATCGCCTGGAGCGCTGTCAGAAACCAGGCCGTAAGTCTAAACAGTGGCATCTCTCAAGAAGTTTGTCTGGCAGTGGTTGAAGTTGGTTAATTTTTTGATTTTTTGATTTCGGTTTTTAGATTGTGAATTTTAGGGGCATTTGCTCTGCAATTGGTTGAGGAGAAATTTCAAATTCGCTGGATTGGAAAAAAGGGAGAACGATTTTGCTGAATGGCGATCGCTCTCCCTTTTTGATTGAGTTTTCTATAACAAGCGCGTGATTCGATCGCTTTTAACGTGACGTCAGTTCGATGAACGCTTCGCTTCGCTTTTAGATCCAGGAACGCCCCCTA
>NZ_JBJPHU010000183.1:0-8524 GCF_052939515.1 Phormidesmis sp. 146-33 | reverse complement strand
CTGTACCCAACTCCTAGCCAGAATCCCCCGTGCTTCAGCCGGGGGAGTGGCTCAAAAAAGAAAACGCATTGCGAAGTTGCCAGTCTTTGCTAAATTGATGCTCCAGTCTGTAGCCAACCCGAAACGTGCTATCGTCATAAACGCTTTGTGGCAGACCGATCAATCGACTAATGGGAATAGGAGCAGGTCGATCGCCCAGAGAAAGAAGTCCACGATCGAAGAGGTAATTACTGTTCTGGTATTCAAGGTCGAAAGTTAAGGTTGTGCGATCGCTAATATTCCAGGTAATGACGGGCGCAACAAAAACACGTTCTGTAAAGTTAAAATCTCGAAAACTCTCAGAATTTTGATAAGCGGCATTTAACCGATATAACACTGAACTATTAGGGGTAAGCGGTTCAGAAATATCAAAACTGGGGCGATAAAAAGCATAGCTGCCGACATTGAATTCTGCTGAATAATAGGGAGTTCTGAGCGGTTGTTTTGTGACCACATTGACAATTCCTCCCGGTTCAGCCTGACCAAATAGAACAGAAGCAGGCCCTTTGAGAACTTCTATTCGATCGATATTTGCTGTATCGACCGTAGAGTAAAAGTCATTGTCAGCCAATCCATTGCGGAAATTTCCATCCTGAGCAAAGCCACGGATGTTAAATCCACCCGCATCTGTACCTCCGTAGTTACCTTCTTTACGGACACCGCTAACATTCTCCAATGCCTCTTGTATTCGCGTTGTCTTTTGGTCGTCTAAGATTTGACGGGGAATTACTTGAATCGAACCGGGAATATCTCGCAATGGAGTATCAGTTCTGGTCGCTGTACTTGCATTAGGTACGCGATAGCCACGTTGCTGCTGTTCCGTTACAACAATCTCTTCATCGGGTTCATCCGGCTCCGAATTCAAACTGTAGCTCAATCTTCCTGCTTTCAGACTGACTTCAGAGGTAGGCAGGCTATTAATTCCTGCTACGCTCACTCGAACGATGTTGGTTTCCTGTTGGACAACGCGCACACTGGCAATGTCAGCAGTCGGATTATCAGCAACAAAGGCTTGAGATCCCGGTAAGACCAGTACAGCATTTGGAATATCTGCAATTCGGTTATTGCCTTCCGATCGAAATTTGCTGGCATCAATTTGTAGCGGTTTGCCCTCTGCCGTTTGTAAAACGATCTCCAGCCCTGCATCGGTGCGATTCAGGCTCACTCCTGTTACTTGCACAGTAGCCGCTTCGATTTGAGCAATCCATTCTTTAACTGTGGTAGCGTGGCGATTGTGATGAGTAAACTTAGTTTCCGTCAATCCTGATAAAGCAGACCCGCTCACTAAACTGCCTGACAGCACGAACATTGATCCATAAAATCGGACTTTACTCATGCACTGCGAATTGATTCTGCTCATCTTCCACATACCAACGAAAACTCTAACTAAGAATTACTTTCAAGAAGATATCGGGAAACAGAAGGGAATAGACGATCGCGATCGCGCACAAACGGATTGTTTTGCTCCTCAAACGGATTTTTTGCTTAGTAGGTAGGACTTAGGATTCATGCCAAACTGTTTCCGAAATGCTTCGGCAAAACGGCTTTGGCTGACGTATCCCACTGACTGAGCCACTTCTTTCACATTCATGCGTCGCTCAGTAAGCAATTGACGTGCTGTTTCCATCCGATGTTGATGTAAATAGCCAAACACCGTCGTTCCAAACACCTGCCGGAATCCCCCCTTCAACTTAAAATCATTCAACCCAACCTGCCGCGCGAGTTCCATCAGCGACGGAGGATGATCAGCATTCTCCGTCATGATTTTTTTAGCTAAATGAATGCGATCGATATCATCTAGGTTTAACGAAAGGAAAGACTTGCGAGTATATTGATCTGGGTTTTTAAGCTGCTCTAACTTCAGAGCAACCAACTCCAAACATTGACTCTCTAGATAAATTTGTTTAGTTCTTCCTTGAAATGAACAGTGTAGGATCTTCTCTAACGTCGATCGCATTGCGGGTGTAATCACATTAAACTCATCAAACCGTTTTCCGTCGCAGTCTTCAATACATTGCCGAATCTCGATGGGTAGCTCTTCTAAAGTGTCGATAATCAGTCGGCTTACCTCATTCGGAGTTTCTAACTCAACATCAACTTTCAAGACTGGATCGTTGGCATAAGTAATCCATGTTCCCTTGCCTTCATAGGCTCCCCATTCCAGAAAGCTCTCCCCAGTACACTTATTATTACGATTCCCTGATAGATTAAATCCAATTTCCCAGGCTGTCTCAGACACTTCATCTTTGAGATGCAAATCGTGATGCAGTTGATAATTGAAGAGCATTAGATTGATTCCCCGGAACTGAATTGATCGGACGTATCCCTCCCCAAATTGCTCAGGCACAATCTCAACCCGTTCACAATAGCCTGAATGACTGGAGACTAAAGGAGCAGGGTTGCAAACTTTCCACAACTCATCATAGTCTGCGCGAGAGATGGTAATTGCCATGATAGGTTTAGGGAGTTGCAGGACGAATTCAGTTTAATGCAACTCATTCTCAACAAGTGAAGAAAATAGTCAAGTGTTTAAGGTTGAATGGCATTTACTTAAGGGTCAGGTTTTGAGAAAATAGAGCAAGAAAAAGCTCCAACCCTGGTCTTTTTGAGGTCACAGGCTGGGAGTGACTAAAATAACTAGCTCCACCATGCCAAACTCTGCTGAAATTCTCAAGCAAACATTCGCCAACAGGGTCGGTTTACCGTTTCAACAGATCCTGCCTGAATCTGTGATAGCCAGGGTCTTGGTCGAAGAGACCGTGAGCTATCGGGATCGTCTGTTTAATCCGTTCGTGACGCTGTGGGCATTTCTATCCCAGGTGTTCGACAGCGACAAGCGTTGTCGCAACGCGGTGAGTCGGGTGATCAGTTGGTTAGCCAGTGCAGGGCGACCAGTCTCCAGTTGACAACTGCCGTTACAGGGCGCAAGACAACATTTGAGAAACTTTATCCCATCCTTGGCTGATGCCCCTCCCCAGCCGCGTCACGACCTTTATCCCATCCTGTTGCATGTCGTTTCACAATCCCTGATTCCAGACCGTCTCAATCGTCATGAACCTAGAGTTAGAAAACGCAGACTGAAAGCCTTCCTCCTGATAAAGCAGCCTCGCTCAATTCTCAAAGCTAGTCTAGCTCGTTGATTGACCTTAAGTAAGTGCCATTCCTATCTAGTTGAGGTAGTAAAGTTGTCACCTCTTTGCTCACTCCAATAAAGATTAAAGGGAACTGATCCTTCCTCTTGGCTAGTAAGGATGCACGCTTCGACACCAACGCTACTGTAACCAGAACCAACGGCATCCCTTCGACCTTGCTGAGTAGCAGTTACGAAGTTGTCTCCCCTCTGAGAGTTCCAATACAGTGACAAGGGGTTTAATCTTGACGTTTGTGCAATGGCTGAACCAACAACTGTGAAAATTATGGCAAGGCCTGCTAAGGCTGGAACTAAAGCTTTTCTAGCCAAAGTACGCATTTGAGTTACTCCTGATTACAAATATTGCTCAGACTATTTCAATCCTCGATCCTGCACAGACAATCCCATCTCAAACTTGGCTTCCGACAATTAACCCCCGGTCGCGTCCGCAACAATAGCTGAGGCGGCATAACGTTCCCAATCACCCGCCGCAGAAAACCTTGAACACTAACAGACAACCTATCAACGGTCGGGTGCATTGGGGTTGTTATGTGGCGATCGCCACTATGTTTTCTCCGTTTGTAAAGCCCCTGGAAATATGCTTATAAACCCCTGGAAATATGTCCAAAGCCATCGGTGCACTAGGATGCAAGCAGAGATAAATTCTCATCTTCATAAAACAGTTTAATCGCGTCAAAATTTCGACGCAGCAAGCTTTCAACTTGCGATGTCGAACAGTTTCCAAGTCGCAGCCAAATAACTTTCGGTGGATTTCCAAATACTAAGCTCAAGTCGTGCATGTCAGCGTCTTTCGAGACAATCATCAAATTATTGTCTTTTGCATAATCCCAAACTATTGGATCGATCGTTGCTTTCATGCCCACATCTCGAACGTGAAGCGAGTTTGGGAAAAGATCACTTAAACGGTTCGGCAACTTGGGCGACAAGTTTTCATCAAAAAGTAATTTCATGCAGATAATGGAGCGGTCATAAACCGCCGTTCACGATCAGCGGCATAAGCAATGCATGCTTTTAAATCTTCTCTCGTCAGATCAGGAAAATCATCAAGGATTTCTGCTTCGGTCATCTCGGAAGCCAAGTACTCAAGCACTTCATAAACCGTAATACGCAAACCACGGACGCAAGGCTTACCACCACGTTTATCAGGCTCAATCGTAATGTGATTTCGGTAGTTCATAGATTATCCTCGCATCTCCATTCGTTGCCTGCGTCCCACAAGTTTTGTATCCCCTGTATATAAAAATCATACCAGAATCCATCTTTTGTCCGTAATGTGAATTTTGGCTTTGCTCCACCTGGCACTTTAAATGCATAGTTTCTGATATACAAAATACCAGAGGCAGAATCAGGGTTGATCCCGACGACACCATATCCAAGCGGATAGTGAATTGTGCGAATTATTAGGTGAGATTTTCTTCAAATGACAAAAGGATTTTAGCCCGGTTTCAATATCAGAACATGTCGTTTTTACATTTGCTAAACCATAAACACGCATTTCTTCAAACTCAACGACCCTTGGATCTGGATGAACAGTAAGTATTTTGATTGAGTGACCTTTTTTAAGTTTTTGCTCAATAACTGAATAAAAATCTCTAGCGTGTTTTGCACCAAGTACACCAATAAGCCATATATCAGGAGCATTTTCTATATCTTGTTCTAAAGTTGGAGGTGATTTCTCGTTGAAAATACTTTCAGCAGAGGGGGTTAACTTATCAGCTAACTGCTCAACGCGGTAGCGACTGCCCAAGATGGTAATTGTTATCAAACCCAAGATAACAAGCGTTAGTGGAGCAACTAAAGTCGGTGAAAGAACACCAACTAGATTAAGAATGCCAACTAAGATCGCAGTCGGAACTGTAAGATACAGATCAATATTTTCGCTTCGCTTGATATCGTTTAGTATACGATTCAGTAGCTTCATAAGTGCTTATAGAAACTGGAATGTAGCCGTATAACGACTCAAATCAGCGGCGGCAGATCACCTCGAACTTAGCACCAGTGGCTCTTAACCGTCCGCTGCATTTGAATTGTTAGCTGGCGTTGTACGCTGCTGTAGCCATTCTACCCATGCCTCGCGCCCTAGCTCACCTGATGCGATCGCCAACACAACGTGTTCCTGCTCATCTACAGAGGCGTTAATTTCCAATCTATTCAGGACAAGAAAAGTCTCCATCGCAGCATGACCTGTACGTTTGTTTCCATCCACGAATGGATGGTTCATGATAATCGAAAACCCCAATGCTGCTGCTTTTTCCAGCAAACCTGGGTACAACTCCTCTCCATCAAACGTCATTCGGGGCTGGGCGATCGCTGACTCCAACAACCCTACATCTCGAATACCAAATGCTCCACTGGATTGCTCAATGACTCTGCGATGTAGTTCCAGCACCTCGATTAACGTCAGGAAACGCATTATGCTAACCGCTGATACAACTCAGCATTTTTTGTTAGCACATAATTGGCTGCATCAACAAACTCAGGCTTTTGAGAGTTGAGCCAATCCTCCAGGCTTGCCTTCAGTAGAACTTCGAGCGCAATCCCATGAACAGTTGCTAAATCTTGCAGCTTTTGGAATTGAGTTTCTGAAAGGTCAAGGGTAATAGAAGCCACAGCGATCGCCCTCCTAGTGTTTCTGAGTCAAGTTTAACATTCACACCTAACCGATAATCTTGCTGTACCATCCCAGCCCAAAAGCTTTGCAGGCTAACGCCGAGTTCAGCGGCAGTTTTTAAGTCGCGGTTTTATGGTTTGCTGCGCAAATTTTTCCATAAAACCGCGACTTAAAAACTGTCCAAGGAGCGCAGCGACTGATGCTGCAACGACTTGTTATGCATTTAGTTTATGGCACAAAGCGGCTAAATGACTTAAGAAGCCCTAAAACCAAATTCTATTTCTTCTTCGTGACAATAGAACAGAATGCTTTTTGATTCGCTATGCAGTATTACCGCATCGTCTCTTGAAGGTACAAATATTTTATGCCAATTAGAAAGAAATTGATTTGTTGGTAAGACAAATACCTCTTCTTCACTAAATACGACGTGTACCTTTCCAGTAGATTTAAGATGTGAAATTACCCAATTCACTGCAACCGAATAGCTTTCAATTTCTAGCCTTTCAATTTCACTAACCATGGCTTCGTTTAAGCCATACTTACTGCTACTACTAAATTGTATTGCATATTCATAGGTACTTTTCGCATGCTCTTTAGAAAGCCAGCGAACGTCAAGATTCAATTTTTCAATTTCAGATATTCTATAGTTCATAATTCTGCATAACGGTTCCAATCAGCGGCGACAAATATGGCTGAAACGAAGCGCGAAGTCTTGGCTCGTCCGCTGCATTGAAATGTTATGCGTGGCTCGACACAACCGATCGCTCCCCCACTTCGCCAGCCCCAGATCTCGAAACACGAAGAACTCGGCCTTCGCGGACGGACTAAAATCCTATACGACGAAACACCTCCCACTGAATACGAAGTATCTCTGCTAAAGCCAACACCGACAAGTCCGCGCGATCGTGATCAATCACCTTGACTTTCGCAGTCACCGATCTGTTGAATCTAGCGTTGATCTTCGGATGAACGACCACGCTCAAAAACCGGGTTGAGTGACTGTCGGGCTGGCGGCATAACGTTCCGATTGAGCGGCTGTGAGTGTTTTTTGCCCCGTCACCGAGATCTGACAATAGTCCGCTCCAATCGGGTTGTTATGCGTTGTTCGTCTCAACCGATCGCTCCCCAACTTCGCTAGACCGCGTATCTCCAATCATGAGTATCTGTGCATCGCGGACGTACCTAACTTCTATGAAACGTGACACATCCCACTGAAACCGAAAAATCTCTGCCAAAGCCAACACCGACAAGTCCGCGCCGACGGGACAAACCGCATTGACTTTCGCATTCACCGACCCTTTGAATTTAGTGTTGATAGTTCGGTTGAACGACTACAATGAATGACTGGATTCATTGACTTTCGGGCTGGCGGCATAAGGGCTAGCACCACTGGCTGCAACTAGCCTGAACGAAGCAGAAAGTCGTTAGTCAGTCTAATGGGTGCATTTGTTAGGCGTACCTTTATTGAGCATTCAGCAGCACAGACTGACTAAAAGTTTGTCTCAAACTGAGGGAGATCGCCAAAATATAACAGCAGCAATCAGCAAGAGAACTATCGATACTGCATCAAAATAAATGATCCGTTGAATTCCCTGCGTTAAATCTGGTGTAGTTGTAGATAATCCAATGAAGGCAAGTTTACTGACCACAGCAGCGGTGATAACCATCATTCGCAGATGATAGAAGAACGCCCCACAGACTAACGCAGCACCAAGCACCCCCAGCATGACTTGGCGATGCCTTATTAGCAGTAAGACAGCATCATCTTCAAAAGTAACATTGTATAAAGATGTGATTCCATTTGGATTTAATGCAGTGATGACTGGAGAAGCTGTAATCATACCAATGATCACTAAGATTGCCACTGCTGCATTTCGACTTAGTTTAGACATTAAAGTTTCTCTAAAAGCAACAACATAGAGGATGTTACGCATAACGGTCGCGCTCACCGGACACAGACAATCATTGCAATCCAACCCGTAACTTTCAACGTTCCGGTGCAGCGCGATTGTTATGCTTTAACTCATCCATTGTAATTGGCGATCACTTTGGTAACTCTTCCCTTTGAATCTATTTCCATAAATTCCCCTGTCTTCGTGCCCTTTTGATTGATGTAGTAAAGGACAACACTGGAAAGCCCCCACATCACATCGATCAGCTCAAACTTGAGGTCAGGATAAACTTCAAGTCCCTTTTTGAAATATTCTTGTAACGCCTCTTTGCCTATCACTGTCCCTGATGGATTGTTAAGTATCTTCGCCACGACAGGCGACACCAGAACTACATCTCCTTCATAATGGGACATGATTTCATCAAGATCGTGAGAATTCCATGCTTGAACCCAATGTTCTGCAAATGTGTGTACTTGATCTTCAGTAAGCATATCTTTTTCTGAGAGTGAATCAATTAAGTCCTTTCCATTGTACTAGCCAACACTAATCAACGTCCCATCAATAACTTCAAAATAGCTTAACTGTGAACACAGACAGATAGACAGATAGACAGATAGACAGATAGACAGATAGACAGATAGATAGACAGACAGACAGACAGACAGACAGACAGACAGACAGACAGACAGACAAGTTTGAGGGACTGCCCCACCGAGGGCATGAAGCATAACTTATGTTTAGACTGATCTCGTCTAGATAACCTCCTCAATGCGGGGGATTAGACTGAAAGTTGTCTGGCTAACCCTCCAAATTTGGCGATTAGGCTGAAAA
>NZ_JBJPHU010000182.1:0-8707 GCF_052939515.1 Phormidesmis sp. 146-33 | reverse complement strand
AGGGGGCGTTCCTGGATCTAAAAGCGAAGCGAAGCGTTCATCGAACTGACGTTAATTTAACGTGATATTCGATGAAAATTTTTGCTGCGGTTCGTCAGTCCGGAAACATCCCCTAACTCTTCGACCAGTGAGAGACTTTGAACTAAAGTTCTTGTCCTAAAGTCCCCCAAGATTGGCAGCTTGGAGGGCAGAAGACCAGAACAACGCAGCGAAAAACTTTCATCGAATTCAAGGAGCGGCTACTGTAAGCCTGATTTAAGTTGATTTTGAGCTTCAGCGAGGGCATCGGGGAGCTTGCTGGCATCACGTCCACCGGCCTGAGCCAGATTGGGACGGCCGCCGCCACCACCACCGCAAAGTTTAGCGATCGCGCCCACCAGTTTCCCAGCCTGCAAGCCTTTCTTAACCACTGCTGGACTAAATGCCCCTACCAGACTGACTTTTCCGTCTTCAGGAATTGATCCCAAAACCACAGCGCCTTCGCCTAGTTTTTGGAGAAGTTGTTCTGCGGCGGTTTTGAGCGATTCGGGATCGACGGATTCGAGTTGGGCGACCAGAATTTTGAAGTCACCAACCGATTCAGCCTGGGTGAGTAGCTGATCGGCTTTGGCAACCGCAAGCTGACCTTTGAGCGTGTCAAGTTGTTTTTGGGTGGTTTTGAGTTCGGTTTGCAGCGTCGTAATGCGATCGGGAATCTCTTCGGGCTTGACCTTAAAGCGATCGCTCAACTCGCGCACAATGGTATCTCGCACATTCAGATATTCCAAGACGGCGGTTCCGGCGATCGCGTCGATCCGACGAATGCCAGCCGCGACTCCAGACTCAGACACGATTTTGAAGATGCCGATTTCTGCTGTGTTGCTGACGTGGGTTCCGCCACATAGCTCCATTGAGACACCGGGGACATCCAACACGCGCACCGTTTCGGAATATTTTTCACCAAACATTGCGATCGCGCCTTTCTCTTTGGCTTCGGTCAGCCCCATGACATAGGTGTTGGCGGTGTGTGCCTCAGCGATCCAGGTGTTGACCAGTTCTTCGATTTGGTGCAGTTCGTCTGACGTAATCAAGCGAGGGCAATTAAAGTCAAAGCGCAGGCGATCGAACGACACGAGCGACCCTGCTTGAGAAATGCCGTCATCGACAATTTTCTTTAAAGCAGACTGCAATAAGTGCGTTGCGGTGTGATGCGCCTGGGCCCGACGACGACACGCCAGATCGATCTGAGCCGTGACAGACTCGCCAACGCGCAAGGTTCCCCGTTCAATCCGTCCAAAATGCACCGAGAAAGCGGATTCTTTTTTCACATCTTCAATTCGCACCAAAACGGACTCGCCGGAGAGATAGCCTCGATCGCCAATTTGTCCCCCGGATTCCGCATAAAACGGCGTTTGATCCAGGATGACTTGAACTTGTGCGCCTGCCTCTGCTGATTTGATCGGTTCGCCTTCGACAAGTAAAACCTGAATCGTGGATTGGCTCGACGGTTGAGAATATCCTAAAAACTCAGTCGCTTGAATCGTTTCAGCCAGTTTATCGAGTTCGCCTTGAACGGTAAGGTCGATCGTTTTGTGAGCCGCTTTTGCCCGTTCTCGCTGCGCTTTCATTTCGGCTTCAAAGCCTTCTGTATCGACAGTTAATCCCTTTTCTTCGGCGACTTCTTGCGTCAGTTCTAGCGGAAAGCCATAGGTGTCATAGAGAACAAAGGCATCTTGTCCAGAAATTTGATCCGTGACGTTTGACAAAATTTCATCCAGCAGTTTTTCGCCCCGTTCTAGCGTTTCTCTAAAGCGGGATTCTTCTTTTTGCAGTTCGTTTTTGATCGTGTCTGCTTTTTGCCGAACTTTGGGATAGGCGGATTCTGAGAGGTCGATCGCCGCTTCTGCCACCTGTGGAGTAAATTCGTGATTAATGCCGATCAATCGTCCATGTCTAACCACTCGTCGGATCAGCCGCCGCAACACATAGCCTCGACCTTCATTCGTCGCAGTGATTCCATCCGCAATCATATGAATGACTGCCCGAATATGATCGCCAATGACTTTTAGCGAAACTTTTGTAGTCTCGTCAGCATTGTCATAGCTAATTCCAGCAATTTGCGCCGCTGTCTCCACAATCGGAAAAATCAGATCCGTTTCGTAGTTATTTGGCTTCTTTTGCAGGATCTGCGCCATCCGCTCTAAGCCAAGCCCCGTATCAATATTTTTGTTTGCCAACGGAGTCAGGTTGCCGTCTGCGTCCCGATTGTATTGCATGAATACCAGATTGTAGTATTCAATAAATCGGCTATCGTCTTCGAGGTCAAGAACCGCGTCTCCTTGCTCAGGATGAAAGTCGTAGTAAAGCTCAGAAGAAGGGCCGCACGGGCCAGTCGGGCCAGATGCCCAAAAGTTATCCTTCTCACCCATGCGCTGAATTCGATGCGCCGGGATGCCAACTTCGTCACGCCAGATTGCAAACGCTTCGTCATCATCTTCAAACACGCTGACCACGATTCGTTCTGGTGGCAATTGATAAACCTGCGTCGAAAGCTCCCATGCCCAGGCGATCGCCTGCGACTTAAAATAATCGCCAAAGCTAAAATTGCCCAACATCTCAAAAAACGTGTGGTGTCGTGCCGTTCGTCCCACATTCTCGATATCGTTGGTGCGAATGCACTTCTGAGCCGTCGTCGCCCGTGGCACTTCTGCCTGCTGCTGTCCCAAAAAGATCGGCTTGAATGGCAACATCCCGGCGATCGTCAACAACACGGTCGGATCTTCGGGCACCAGAGAAGCACTGGGCAAAATTTTGTGTCCACGCGCTGCAAAAAAATCGAGAAACTGTTGTCGGAGATGAGAGCCGCTAGTGAGAATAGACATGACAGTACGCAGATGGAGGGACGAAGCTACAGATCTCTCTATATTAGTCATGACGCACCCCTGACGGAGCAAGATTCCATCAAAATTGGAACGAATGCTGGAGTGCAGAAATCAGAACTTGTAGATACCGTTCTTCCTTATCCTTCGATTTAGCTTTGAGCCTGCCGTCCAACTATGCAAAATAAACTAAGACTCAAGAAAGCGTTGGTAGCAATTCTGCTATTCACACTCACGTATGTTGGCATGGCGATCGTGCTTCAAAAAGTTGGTTTAGAAAACGCTCATCTTTTTATTAGAAATTCAGGCATTTGGGCACCTGTTATTTTTGTGATAGTTTGTGCTTCTACGCTGATTGTTGCGCCTTTGAGCGGGAGTTCTATCTTTGTATTAGGCGGCGTTTTGTTTGGCAAAGATTCTGCTTTTTTCTTGAGTTTCTTTGCTTCCCTAATCGGCTGTAGCATCAATTTTTGGCTTTCAAGAACCTTTGGTCGTCACCTTGCAGAACGCTTGATCGGCAAAACAGATCTAGAGCAGTTAGACCGCTTAATCAATCGCTTATCGGCTCAACAAAGCATCTTCTACATCATTTTACTAATGCCGCTTTCACAGGATATCGTCAGCTACGCCGTGGGTCTAACCAGAGTCAACTATTGGAGATTTTTGGTCGCGCTAATTGTGAGTGCGATCGCCGTCGTGGCCGCTTATGTTTATCTAGGCAGCAGCTTACTTGAATTCTTCATTCAACGCTGAGATCCTGGTTGACTGACAGAACTCCTGAAACCCTCGATTTTTCGTAGGTTGGTGTTGAGCAACGCGAAACCCAACAGCAGCCTTTCTACCGTTGCTAACGTTGGGTTTCACCAGGTTCAACCCAACCTACGTGAAAAGATTTGTCAGTCAATCAGCGCTGAGATCACGAATTGAACAAACCTAACGTCTCAAAGTCCTCCAGAATGAGGGTTGGGGGGCAGAAGCCGTAAACACCGCAGCAAAAAAACCTAACTGAATCCACCTTCATCGCCTCGATCGCGCTAGTCCCCAAACGCAGTTCTCCGCGTCTCTCGATGGCTAAAGCGGCTAAACACTTCGGGATGAATCAGATCCAACGTGCGAGAGGTTTGGCTGACGTAAAACGAGAATTTGGTATGACCCAAACACACTTGATCGCCATCCTGCAAAACCTGACGCTGTTTGACCCGATCGCCGTTCACATAAGACCCATTCATACTATTGAGATCCAGCAGATAAAACTGGCGGTCTGCATACAAAATCACAGCATGACGGCGCGACATTTTGCGATCTTGAAGCGGTAAGGCGGCTGCCCGATGGCGACCGATCGTCCAGACTCCTTGCGATTGAATCAACGTCTGAGACTGATCTTGCAGCAAATTGGTAATCAAATAGACCTGTCCCGATTGCAAAACGCCCTGTACGTATTTAGGCTTGAGGTCGATCGCCGTTTTTTCAAACTCACTGTCAGATTGCTCATTGAGGTCAATTAGCAGCGTTTGTTTGGCAGCGGCACTTTCCTCAGAGATCTCGTCCAAATCGTTCCAAAAAGCTTCTTCGGCAGCCTCAACCTCAGAAACTGCTTGAAACACGGACACGATCGGGTCGCGATCGTCGGATTGATTTTCAGGGGGAATGGGTTCTGAGTTCATAATTCTTGCAACAGACTGCAATCTGAGTGGTGTCTACGACGGGATGCCCTAGAGTTCCCTAGCAAAATTGCCCTTAACCGCTTTCTTTTGCACAATTTAGAACAGACCCTAATTCCCTTTGAGCGCAAACTTTTGATCGAAATCGTTTTTGAGCGCAGGCACCCTACACTAGAAGGCACAGTTTACGCCGATGACCATGAATGACTCCCTTGATCGCGTCCCTATCGAAGACCTGCAACTCTCGATAAAAGCGATCGGCTGTCTCAAACGGACACAAATCTACACGATCGCCGATTTAATGAACTATACCCAGGAAGATCTTAAAATTCTAGATCCCCAATCTGGCGAAGAGGTGATCTCAGCCCTACAAGAAAAAATGGGGCTAACTCTGCCGCTCAACGATCTGCAATAGTCCTTTCTGAATATCGGTTCCCATGCAAACGCCGACCGCACCCGCCAAACCATTTCCGCAGCCCCTCGATCGCGTCTCGATCGCGGTGATCCTGTTGCTGGCTATTTTGATCGGAGCGTTGATTTTAAGCGGCGATCGCAGCGCTCCACGAGTTCGAGCATTCAACTGGCAAGGCAAACAAATTGGAGCAGACGACAGCGCCTTTGTCTTCACCTTTAGCCGCCCGATGAATCATCTCAGCGTCGAGCAAAACTTAAAAATCGACCCACCTCTACCCGGAAAATTTAGCTGGTCAGGCCGCCGCATGGCCTACACGCTCACCACTCCCGCCCCCTACGGCACGACCTTTCAAGTCAAGCTCGAAAACGCCCAAGATCGCTTCACCGGATCTAGTCGAGCCAGCATCCAACCCTTCAGAGGACAGTTTCAGAGCCGCGATCGCGCGTTTGCCTACATTGGGGTCGAAGGAGACGACGCAGGCCGGTTGATCCTCTTCAACTTGAGCAAGCAAGAAAAGAAAGTGCTGACCCCCGCCAATCTATTGGTCATGGACTTTAAGCCTTACCCAGACAGCGATCGTATTTTGTTTGCGGCGACCGATCGCGCCCAACAAGCCCAATCCCTTGTCGAACAAAAGCTCTACACCGTCACGACGGGCATCTCGATTCAATCTCCCGCCGAGCTAGGTACCCAATCCGCTAACCTGCCCTTTTTACCCGAATCGCCCCCCCCCGACCCCCAGCCCGCAGGTCAGGTCAATCTTGTCCTCGACAACGCAGAGTATCAAAACCTCAAATTTGATCTGTCTGCTGATGGAAATGTCATTGTTGTGCAGCGCGTCAATCGCAAAAATACCAACGATTTTGGCCCGTGGATTCTCCGAAAGGACGCTCCCGCTCAACCCCTCGACAGCAAGCAGCCCGGTGGAGAATTTTTGATCACACCCGACAGCGCATCGCTAGCCATCACCCAGGGACAGGGACTCGCCCTCCTACCCCTTCAGCCCCAAGCCGACCCCCTGGACTTTTTGCCCAAATTTGGCACTGTCTTAGACTTCTCCAAAGATGGCTCCTCAGCCGCAATGGTAAAATTTAACAACGACTACACCCGATCGCTCTATCTGATCAGCAACCAGGGCACCCAAAAAGAAATCTTCAAAACCACTGGCTCGATTCTCAGCGCTCAGTTTGACCCCACCAAACAAATCCTCTACTGTCTGCTGACCAATCTGGTGCCCGGAGCCAACTATCAAGAACAGCCTTACCTGGCGGCGATCGATCTCAAAGCCGCCTTCGCGGCCACTGACCCCCTCAAAGCCCTTTATCCTCTAGTCCTACTGCCCAAACAGCGAGACATTCAGATCAGCCTCGCCCCCGACGGACTGGCCTTACTCTTTGACCAGACTGACACAAATGCTCAAAGATCGGACGGGAAAGAAATCGCCAACAGCCGTCTCTGGCTTCTTCCTCTGACAGGCGATCTCACCGTCAAAGCCCAACCCGAATCGCTCCCCCTACCTGGTTTTCATCCCCGCTGGCTTCTCTAAGGTTCAAAAAGAACAGACAAAAAGACAGACAAAACCTGTTTTACTTCATCCCGTATCCCCAGCAGAGACCCCTTCATAGACCTTTTTCTAATAATTGATCGATTTGTATCAACAACTCCGCTTAACAGTCGATAGAATAGTTGGTAGAATCCGATACTTAAAGACGGCTCAATTTGCAAGCCTTCTTAGAGGTTCATTCACCTAATGGGAACACTCAGCACAATGGCTAGATTCATGGCTAGATTCCTCACTGCCTCGCCGCTTCTTGTTAACCGACACCGAGCTAACACCGTTCTGCTTCCTGGCCCGTTTCGGCCTTGCATCCAGTGAGTTGAGCGTCCTGTTTGCCTCAAATTTGCCTCAAACAATGATCCCAATCCTTAGCCACTCAGGACAGATGCATCGATTCAATCGCCCTTTGCAAGTCCTGTCCTTAGCTAGAATTTTTAATCCCTGGTCTAGCGCTAGTCTTAATCTTATGCATCAAAGGCTTGCCCCAAAGACGACGCTTCCCCCCGATGGGTTAAAAGCCAGGGTATTCGCAGCAGGGAAACAATTGTGCCATTGCCCCTTGCTGATTTGAGAAAATGCGGGTGCTCTAATGCTAGAGTTGCCCCATTACGACGCATTTCAAAAGTCATTTTGCTCAGGAGAAGCAACTTATGCTACACCGCAAGATCTATCAACTCTGTAGTGATGGTCGTGAAGTTTGGATTTTCTTGCGGGACCAGCAACGCTGGATTGAGCGCGCCAAGATTCTCGACATTGAGGGTGATCTGGTGACGCTGCGCTATGAAACCGAGGAAGACGACGAAAATTGCTCTTGGGAAGAGATGGTGCGACTGGAAAGCATTGGTGCTGTGACTCAAAAGCTGGCATCAGTTCCCAAAGGGAATGTAGAGCCACTGGTTTCTGACGACTGCCCCGAAGCAGAACAAATTCCTAACAACCGTCACTATCCAGAGGCAAACCCAGAATAGAGTCAGCTAGGGGGCGGATTGGCGACAATCGTTTCTTCCCCCTTTACTCACTCATAAATCGTCTCATCCTTCTGCTTCCAAGCTGGGTCAACAATACAGATAAAGACGATCGGTTCACTCCCTGTATTTTGCAAAAACTGCTTTGCGTTCGGAGGAATATAAATTGCATCCCCAGGCCCAATGGTCTGGGTTTCTGCGTTAATGTGCATTTCACCCGTACCACTGAGAATGTAGTACACCTCAGAGGTAGTGAGAGAATGGGCAATCGACGTTTGTCCGATCGGCACAATGGCCTGAGCCAGACTGTACCGCAAACTCAATGACTGTTTAGCAGGATGCAACAACTCTCTCAGCAGCGTCCCATGGCCCGCCACAATCTCAGGGCAATCCTTTAGTTTTCGTACCAGCATGACTTACCTTCGACAAACTCCCTTAATCCTAATAGGGAGAAGGAGCCGGCGTATAGTCAGGGCAGTTGATTGCATCTTCAGACAGCGCTATAGAAGGGTGAACCGTACACTTTAGCGTGTAGTCCCCTGTAAAATATTGACAGTCCGCACAGGGAATTCGATGCATCTCCCGCGCTTTGCTAAACCCAGACATTGCCATCGAAGCAATACTCCAGACGGTCAACAAAACGAATGTCCAGGCAAAGAAGAAGCAGATCGGAACCAAAAACGGCTGGAGAGCCTGAACGATCGGATATAAAAGTTGAAACACGATGCGCTAAATATAGGGATGAAACTTGGGCAATTTAAGATCAATCTTAGTGATCCGCCGACCGTCTGCGCCCTAGCTTAAGGCTTATTCAACGCCCAACACATTCTGTTACTTTAGACAGTCTGTTTCTTTGCACGACTGCGACGATCGGCTATGGTGTACCTAGATTCAAGCTTCGCTGTCCACCCCCTGACACTCATCTCTTATGCGAGTTTCTCTGTCTAACTCTCCCGCCCAATCTCAACAAGTCAAACAACAGCTTGCCCAGCCCGAAGAGTCGCTCTCGTTTGAGTTGGGGAAGGCCGTCCAGGAATTGCCGCCGCTCTACACGCGCATTCTGGCAGGTACGATTACCTTTATTGTGCTGGGTACGATCGGCTGGGCCCATTTCAGCAAAATTGAGGAAGTGGCCGTCGCCAACGGCAAGTTGATTCCTTCGACCGAGGTGCGTCCCGTCCGTTCTCTAGGCGCAGGCAGCGTTACTGAGACAAAAGTCAGCGTGGGATCAACGGTCAAAAAAGGAGACG